>NZ_JBSVXS010000113.1:0-17198 GCF_054070155.1 Pseudomonas sp. SDT291_1_S447 | reverse complement strand
TGCCCGATGGCGGCCAGCGCAAGTATCGTTACGACGCACTGGGTCGGCAGATCACCCGCCAGGAAGAATCCGGCGCCATCACCCAATATCAATGGGACGCAGCCAATCGTCTTGCCCAAGTCACGCTACCGGGCGGTGCAACCCGTGCGTTTACCTATAACGCTTACGGTAATGTCACCGCTGAACGCGATGAACTCGGCCGCATCACTCGGTACGAATACGCCGACAACCTGCATCTGGTCAGCCGCCGCATCAATCCGGACGGCAGCCAACTGCGCTATCGCTATGACAACTCGCGTCTGCTGCTGACTGAAATCGAAAACGAGCGCGGCGAGCAATACCGCCTCGATTACTTCGCCAACGGCCTGATCCAGCAGGAAACCGGTTTCGACGGTCGTCGTACGGCTTACGAGTATGATCTCAACGGTCAACTGCTGAAGAAAACCGAGTTCGGCGACGATGGCAGTGAACTGGTCACTGAGTATCAGCGCGACGCTGCTGGCCGGCTGCTGGTGAAAACCCTGGCCGATGGCGAAGAAATCCACTACAGCTACGACGCCCTCGGTCGCCTCGTTAACGTCGACGACGGCCACTGGCCGCTCGCCTACAAATACGACCTGCAAGACCGCCTCATCGAAGAACACCAAGGCTGGGGCACCCTGCGCTATGAATACGACAGCGTCGGCCAGCTCAAACACTGCCGCCTCCCTGACGGCAGCAAACTCGATTACCGTCACCAACCCGGCGGGCAACTGAGCAGCATCGACCTCAACGGCTCATGCCTGACCTCTCACCAGTTCAGTGCTGGGCGCGAACAAAAACGTCAGCAAGGTTTGTTGCTCAGCCAATACCAGTACGACGAGCAAGGCCGCCTGCAAGCACACACCGTCGGCCAGCGAGACAAAAGCCTCTTCCAGCGTCGTTATAACTACGACGCCAATGGCAATCTCGCGGGTATCGATGACAGCCGCAAAGGCAACCGCAGCTACCACTACGACCCGCTCGATCGACTCGTCAGCGTGCGCGGTGCTACGCCGGAAAGCTTCGCCCACGACCCGGCGGGCAACCTGCTGGGCCAAAGCAATGAAGGCACAGCAAACCTCGCCAACGTCAAAGGCAACCGCCTGCTGATGCAGGGTGATCGTCACTACGAGTACGACGCGTACGGCAACCTGAGTCGCGAACGCCGTGGCACAGGACAGAAACTCGTCACCGAGTATCGTTACGACTGCCAGCACCGCTTGATCGGCGTTAGCCTGCCGGGTGGCAGCACAGCAACCTACAAGTACGATGCCTTCGGTCGACGTATAGAAAAAACCGTCGATGGCCACATCACCGAATTCCTGTGGCAAGGCGAACGCCTGATTGCCGAAAGCGCCGAAAACCGTTACCGCAGCTACATCTACGAACCGGGCAGCTTCCGCCCATTGGCGATGCTCGATGGCGAAGGCCCACGTAAAGCGACGCCGTTCTATTACCAACTCGACCACCTCGGCACACCGCAGGAGCTCACCGACTACAGCGGTGAAATCATGTGGTCGGCGAAGTACCGAGCCTACGGTAATCTCGCCGCGCTGGACGTCAGCGAGATCGATAACCCGTTGCGGTTCCAGGGTCAGTATTTCGATGCCGAGACAGGGTTACATTACAACCGGCACCGCTACTACAATCCGGGGACTGGACGGTTTTTGACGCCGGATCCGATCAAGCTTGCGGGTGGGTTGAATAGCTACCAGTACGTGCCCAACCCTACGGGGTGGGTGGATCCGCTGGGGTTGAATAGTGAGTGCCCAAAGAAAAAATCCAAATCTACGGGTAATGTCGGAAACCCTACAGAAAAAGCGAGAGTCAATGAAGGCGCACCTGCAGTACCTGCTCCCGCACCACGCGGAGAAAGTACGACTCGCGTCCGGCATTACACCAACAGAAAGGGATCCACTGGCATCGAACGTGATGGAGCAATCCAAGCTCAGGATAACAATCGTGTCTACGTGGAACCTGCCAACAAAAAGCCATTGAGTCAACTAGATGCTGAAGATAAGTATCAAATTGGCAGAGGACGCGGCAGAGACTACATTGAAACAGACGTGCCGGACTCTCAACTTGAATGGGTAAAAAACCCTAGATACGGCACAATGGAGCTTACGATTAAAGGAAATGTGAAGCTAGAGAATCCAACATTCAACCGGCGGAAATGATGCTAGAAAAAAACAAACAGATAGTTCTTAATGGAAAGGATGCACTCGAAGTTCTAGCAGACATCGAGTTCATCCTAATTTCACTACACAAAATGGGAAGCTACTACGCGGATAAACCCGTCGAAGATTACCGGAAGGCCACCACCGACTTTATTGATAATGAAAAGGTTACTCAGCGCCTTGCCAAAGTAAGAAAAATCATCAGCAAGAACTTTGACTCAACACTTGGAGATGATGACATGGATGATATAGAGCGCCACTTGGAAAAAATTAAATTCTGGAAACCCTAAAGCCATAATCGGTCGCAATCGGGGAAAAACCCTGTGGGTTCCCCACAAATCCACTACAGGTTCTGCGGCTGATGATGCACATCATCGCGCAAAGCTTTCTTCAATCTTTCCTAGTCTTCGCTGCCTCCGTAAGACGGGGACAGACCACGAGAAAACGGGGACAGATCACGGTTTCTTTTTTGTATCTATAATCTGCCCTCTGGAAACTCTCCTCTTTCTCGCTATTTATAGTGGTCTGCCCCTTAACAACATATTAAACCTCACACCATTAAAAACCTTTAAAAAAGGAGCGAACCAAACGAATAAAAAGACAAAAAGGGGACAGATTTATTTTCTACTAACTGAAAATAAATCTGTCCCCTTTTATGCTTTAGTCGAAAGTTTGCGGGCCACTGGTGATCTTCCCCCAGACCACGTTACAAAGGATCAGGTAACACAAAGCGGATGGAAAAAGGGTAAAGCAGTCAACAATAGCGTTCCTGGCGGGCAGCTAGGCGGTGAGGTTTGTTACAACGATACAAATGTACTTCCTTCAGCCCCCGGCCGAACCTAGTATGAAGCTGACGTCGATCTCAATAACACGATATCGCGGAGCAATCAGCCGGGGACCAGGCTACTCTACTCAGACGACGGACTTCTTTACATAATTAGTGATCATTACGAAACTGTTAACTCTATCGGAAACTGGAAGTAAATCAAAATGATAGTTGAGCTTGATGGATTATCCATCTCATCTGAGCAAGAATTCCATAAGCGGATAGCGTCTGCTTTTTCTGTCACTCAATACTATGGAAATAATCTTAATGCGCTTTGGGATCTGCTCAGCACCGATGTAGAGCGCCCAATTGAATTAATTTGGACAAACTCAAAACATTCAGAAGAACTAATGGGCGACTCATATAGAAAAGTATTAATTATTCTTGAACGAGTCAAAACCCAAGATGAAAGCTTTGGACTGGATGAGAAATTTAGCTACCAACTGAAATAGTAACGCTGTAAACGGGGAGCAGACCACGTTTTATTTTGTCTGAAGGAGGTATGTCCCTGAAGGTAAAACGGGGGCAGACCACCATTCCTTATTTTAAAACGAGGCAGACCACAGTTTTTTACATGTATAAACTGCCGCATGGAAACTCTCTTCTTTCTCGCTATTTAACGTGGTCCGCCCCTAAATAAAACTATTACATTGGGATGATACGCCAGCATCAAATTTGGAGACTCGAAAAGTTCATATGGCAAATCATAGCCCTACTGACCCAGATGCGGCCATGCCACACTTGCAACTGCACCCGAAAGATGGAAAAGTAATTCGAATCTATTGGCCAAACCCATTTGAAGGACAAAAATGAACACTCCCAAAACAATCCCTAGAAAAGTGTGGTGGGGCCTAGAGGCAAAATCATATACAGAAATTGCTCAAGAGCTTCCGACGCAGGATGAGTCACTTCGAAAGTGGGTCGCAATCTACGCTGTTTATCATTTAAATTTCGAAGATAGGCACCCTGGAGAGCTTTACTATAAATTCCTAGAAGATGCAAGGCACTCTAAGTACGTTATTGTAGAGTTTACCCTTCCAACTCACATTCTTGAAACAAGAGATAGTGTTGGCGCCAACGACACAACAATCACAACATGGAAAATCTTAGAGACAGAAGAAGAGATAAACTCCTTCCTTCATGAACACAATATAAACCCCAAACTTTTCACCCCTCCATGGACTTGTGACTACCCACTAGATTAAAATAAAAATTCGCCAAAATGGGTGTGATCGAGGACAGACCACGTTTTTTACGTCTTTGACGTAGAACTAAAAATATTGACATCTTAAATCTCAAACAAAATATGTAGAAAACGGGACAGACCACGGTTTCTTTTTTTTGTATCTATAATCTGCCCTTTGGAAACTCTCCTCTTTCTCGCTATTTAACGTGGTCTGTCCCTGTAACGCCTTGTCCCTGTAACGCCTGGTATGCAAAATTTAGAAAAGCATATTGGAAAGAACGAGCCAAAGACTTTGAGTGAGCAGAACCATGCATAAATATCAAGACTTGATAACGAAACTCGAAAACTCCGATGAAGAAACATTTTGGCTCGGGCCCGTCACTGCCGAGCAAATTAAAAAACTCGAGAATATTCTAGGCATAAAGCTGCCTGAAGATTTCGTTGACTTCTTGAGTATATGCGGTGGTGGTGGTGCAGCAGACTCAGAAATATGCGGAATTGAGAATAATGATGCAACTCTAGATAACGGCGGAACTGTAAATTACAGCACCATGTACTGCCGTTCAGAGTTTGAATTACCTAGTCATTTTGCCGTCATTTATTTAAAAGACGACGAAGTTTGCTGGGCAATTGATTGCGGTCCCACGGGAAATGGACAGGTCATTAGCTACGATCTATTTAAGCGCAAACCGTCTAAGAAAATAGCGGAAAACTTCTATTCATTCTTTGAGGAATACGTCGAACTCAGAACTTAACTTTCAACCGTGAAAGAAGGGGGAATACAAAAAATTGACTAAAAAGAGACAGATTTATTTTCTACCCACTGAAAATAAATCTGTCTCTTTTCTTCATTCGACGTACTTCCGGAAAAAAATGAGAACTTTTTATGTGATTGCTAATAAAGATATGGAGCCAAACCTCCTGCACAGCTCAAACTGGCCAAAGGTTATAGGCTATTCCTTCGCAGATAACTATTTTTACTTATCCGAAGGCAAAGGCAACGGCTTTGCCGCGAACGACATGCCTGAATCGAAAGCTAAAAGACCAGAATGGCTTGAAATATTCACAGATCTAGATGTGACTTGGTTCCTTAACATGATTGACAACACTAGCTTCACCAGCGAAACGGATTTCCGTGAAAAATTAACAGCACACATTGGCAACGTAGATACAATATTATTTTGACTAACTCGAGTTCGAAAAAAAGGGGACAGATTTATTTTCTACACGCTAAAAATAAATTTTCCCCACTTTTTTATCCATAAACCGTTTAAGCCCCGGTATTAAGACGCCTTCGGCGCAGCTTGAACAAAGAGTCAGAAACATTAAAGCTAGAGAAAATAAATCTGTCCCCTTTTCTTATTGGCTCTGAAAAAATCGACCACGGCGCCGACATGAACAAGCTTCTAAGCCAATTTGACGACTGGGAACAACTTCAATGACAACCAACTTTGAAATAGCTTTGAAAAAGAATGAACTCCCTGACTACTTCAGAGGTAATGGCCAATATTTCACAAGAGACCCCGACTGGGGAACCCAGTTGCATATCATAAATTGGCAAGGACTATGCGGCTATTTAAAATCCCTAGAAAGCTCGATCGAAATATTGAGGAATGCATTTAGCGTATACTTAAACTCGGTTGAGTTTACAAAAAATGACGCCAGCGACCTGCTTGAAAACATTGGCTGCTATTACTACCTAAGAAATAAACATCCTTTCTTGTCAAAAGATGGATTTGATCTTGTACGCGATGCTGCTGATAGTGAGAAACAGAAAATTTCACATATCATGACCTTTCTGAGAAAAACAATCGAAGCCAACAATGATATTCAAAACCTTGAACTCTATAATCGCCGCATGAGAAAACTCATTGATGACGGCGGCCCAACCAATATAAAGAGCCTCTAATTCTTTCGACGGAACCCACTATAAAAAGGTAACCAAAAAGGGAACAGAATTATTTTCTACAAACTAAAAACACCCCCCCTTTTCTCCGGAACGTCATTAAAATTTTTATGCTTGGGAAAAGCTTCAATGATGACCACCTTTGAAACAGCTTTAGAATCTCATGAAACATCTGATTTCTTTAAAGGCAATGGAAAATATTTTGCTCGCGGCTCTGACTGGGGAGATCATCTTTTCATTAGCAACTGGCAGGAAATGTGCGGAACTTTAAAACATCAAAAAGCAGCACAACACCTGCTGACAACTATATTTGAAAATTATGTAGAACACTTAAAAGAAGATTATTCAGATGCAGAAGGATTGCTTTCAAACATAAGCGCTTACTACACACTTAAAAACAAAATCGCACTTCTGTCGGACAATAATTACGACTTGATTGAGAGCCTTGACGAAAAAAGCAAAAACAACATAGGGAAATTATTCCGTCTCCTTAGACAGCACTACGACATAAAAAACGAACTCTTGCCAAGATACAAATTTAATGATGAGATCAAGCGATTAAAACTCAAAGGCTGTCTAATTGACCTCGAACACCTTTGAGCAAGATATTTAATGTGACTACCTCATACCACCGTAAGCTCGATACTTGACCAGTCCTCATGAATAAACATCAGATCACTCTAGCCAATGGATGGACAGCAACCTTTGATAACAACGGTGAATTCCGTATGGGAGCCGAAGGTTGGAGCTTGTCTTTGCAAGGGCCGGACGGCAGGAATATTCATTACTTCGCGGATCAGATCATTCTGGTCAACGATGACGACGGCACCCAGGCAAATTCATGCCTGCGTCTATCTACTGATGGTGTTTACGGTTATTTGAGCACAGCCGTTGATAGCTGCTGGGTGATCGATTTTTCGCGATGCATGATCGCTCCCCATCGGGTAAGCATCTATCACTACCATGACGCCTACGATGAAAGCGTCGCAGCTTACGAGCAGCCGGCCTTCAAACGCGCGAGGCAATACATTAGCGTTGTTGGAAAGTACATTTATCTGACCTTCCCTCTAACCAAAGATGAGGACTTTCCCAAGGTATGGGAGGAGTACCTCTCGATACGCAGACGCCAGCTGGATGAGTTGTATTTCAGAAACTGATCAAAGGGCGCCATCGTCAGCGAAGTGCTTTCACGCGCCCTACCCGATCAACTCATCTGCCACCTCGTACTTAACCACCACCCGATTCCGATACAGCCTCACCCTCTCCACCAATTCCCCAACCTGCCCTTTCTCCCGCACCTCCCGCCAAATCTCATTCTCCCGATACACCCGCGCCCCCTCCCGCACAAACCGATGCGCCTCTTGAAACACGTGATAGCGATATTCCCTCACCCGATCACACAACAACTCCCCTTCAAGTTGTGTCTCGCCCACGTTCAGCTTCAACTGAAAGCTCCGATCCGTCGGGTTGTGCAGCACCAGATCAACGTAGTTATAGAAAATCGCCGCCCCGGATCCGAACGGCAGCACCCGCCCTTCATCGGGAAACGGGTCGAAGCTGTGGTTGGAGCGCTCGACCACTACCAGCGGTGAATGAATGGCCATCCAGTGAATCAGGTTGCTCAGTTGGCAGATGCCACCGCCTACCCCGCGTCGTGCCTCGCCGAAGGACAGTTCCATGCCTTCAACGTAGCCGCGCTTCAACGTCGGGCGGCCGACGAGACGGCAGAAGGAGAAGTGTTCGCCGGGGGCGATGATGACGCCGTGAATGGCGGCGACGGCGAGTTTGAGGTTGATGACTTTGTTGTGTTGCAGGGCGAGGTCGGTGTCGCCGAGTTTGCGGATGAGTTTCGAGGTGTGTTTGAGGTAGCGAAATGGCATGCGCTCGGCCTTGGCGACGGGGCGTGCGTAGCGTTTGCTGGAACAGCGCCAGGCAATCTGGCGGAACAGTCTTTTTTGCCACACGCGCAGCCAATACAAGGCCGGGTGGTAGAGGGAAAGTGGTTTCATCCGTGACACAACGGCGTGCGCCGTTTCTTCCTTGAACCGTGAGGGGGCGCGCATTTTATCCGGTAATGTCCGGCAGCACCCCATGCATTTCATAAGATCAGTCGTCTCTCCTCGGCATACATTTACCGTCACATCCGCAAATTAAGGTTCGCCTAAGGTTGCCTCGCTACGATCGCAGCCACGAAACCCAGTCGCCCTTGAATCGCAGATGAGTCCTTCCGACATGAAAGCGTTTGATTTACCAACCCAGCCATCGTCGAATTTCAGCCTTGTCTTGGTAAATTACAAAACCCCGGACATCACCCGAATGTGCCTCGAGCTTTTGCGTGAGCACGTCCAGGAGCAACGCATTCCGGTGTGGGTGGTGGATAACGATTCGGCGGATGCCAGTCTCGATTACTTGCGTTCGCTGGACTGGATCAACTTGATCGAACGGCCTTCGCCGGGCAAGGAAGCTGGCCATATTGCGCACGGTAAAGCACTGGATCTGGCACTGGAAAAAGTCGACACCGATTATCTGTTTCTGTTGCACACCGACACCTTTGTCTATGACAAGGAAGTGTTTGCCATGATGATGCGCGAGTGCACGAAAACGCCGGACATGGCTGCAGTCGGTTGTGTCGAACAACTCAATCGCGGGATTGTTCGTGACACTTGGCGTCTAACTTCGCGCTTCTGCAAGCACTATGTTCGTAAAGCGAAAGTGCGTCTGGGTATGCGTTCGAAAATGCCAAGGCCGTACAAAGAAACGCATCTGAAAAGTTTCTGCACATTGTGGAATGCGCGCTTGATGAAGTCCCAAGGCCTGCACTTCTGCATGGATGACCTGGTGCCCGGCTACACGTTGCAAGATCGAATGAGCAGCCTGGGCTATGGCATCAAGTTCCTGTCACCGCGCAAGATTTTCAGCTATCTGGATCACATCCAGGCAGGCACCGTCGCGGCGGCGGGCACCTACGGGAAAAATCACCGCAGGACAAAAATGTATCAGGCCACGCTGAAGCGCTTTCAAGAGCAGCAAGCCTGACGTGCAAATCTCGGTTTAATCCACCGCAAACAAAAAGGGCGACTTTTAAAGTCGCCCTTTTTGTTTGCAGAAATTGTATACAACTACTCCGAAGAGGTGTTCGCCCAGTGTAATGGCCTGGCAATCCATGCACCGGTAAAGAGCCCTGACACTGGGCGAACGGGTGGGATTTTAATTGAAGTTGGCAGATATGTCCTCATGCTTAAACATGAAATTTATGTACTAGAACGTTAAAAAGTGTTGCCTACCGATATTTACCGGGAAACTTCTTACAGATTCTTTTATATGATTGCTCTCATACTTAAAGCTGTACAAGAACAATCATTCTGTAGAGTTAATGCTCAACTTTCGTGTTGGCTGGTCACTTTTAAGATATCGGTGTAAGTGACGATGACGCTCTGCCCTTCTTTCAGATCTTTCAGTTTGGCTTGAATTTCAGGCTTTTTCACGTCGAGAACTTTCGACACGCCCGCCGGGTTTTGCAGGGTCACCTGATTTGTCTTCAAATCAATTTTGGTGATTTTCAATTGCACCTGAACCTGACGATACGCCTCGCCACCGGGGTTATCGCTGCCCGGGGCCTTACGCAACTCACCGGTACGTTCGGTAGTGCCAGGCAGACCTTTATCCACATCGGTGTCGAGGTAAGCGGCGACAGAACGCTGTACCTGAATGTTGACCTGATCGCCGGGCTTGAGCTTGGCGAGGTTTTTCGCCTTATCAGTGAGCTGAACGTGAACCGGCTTGCCTTCGGCACCTTCGAGCACAACCTGATGGTTGGCGGCATCGACGGAGATAACTTTGGTGATGACCTGATCTGCTTCAACAGTGGCAGACAGCGGAATATCGGCAGCCATGGCGCCGAAGCTGGTGGCGGACAGTACGGTTGCGAGGGTGATGGCCTTGGCCAATGCGTCGAGCTTCATAAGCAATACTTTCCCTGTGGTGAATGGCAGCGCCCGGCGCCGAATTGGCTTCGGCGACGAACGTGCCACTGAGCATAGACGCTGTTCAGGGCTTGGCTTTGGTTTGTGTCGAAGAGGTCTGTTGTTTTGCGGTGTCCTGCGCGGTGGATTCGCCGCTGGGCGTGCCTCTGCCACTGTTTTCACGCTGTTTCGGGTCGGTGGGGCGCAGGGCGTCGTTGTCGCGTTCGGTTTCGCCCGGTGGACGGGGTTCGTCAGGGTGTTCGCCTTGGGTGATGGGTTTCATGGGGTGGTCCTCAGGCTTCGGGGTCGTCGAGTTCACGGGTAACGTTGATGGCGGGGGAATCCTTGTGCAGGTCGTCGGCCTTGGCGCGCAGGATCTGCCATTGTTCGAGGTCGATGGCGCCTTGGCCGAGCATGTCGTCGGCGATGCGTTGCAGATCGAAATAATGCGCGTCGGGGGATTGCTGCCAGTAGGTTTCGTCGTCGAACAGGCGTTGCCAGGTGGTCATGTCTGGGGGTTGCAGGTCGTCGCTCATGGCTAATCCTCGGCAGGTTTCTCTGTAGAGGACAACACAGTAAGCCGAGTTCAAACCGATCCTTCGGCAGCTCCTACAGGGATTTGTGGATACTTTTCAGTAGCCGGTCATTTCCAGATAGCCCTGGCCGGGATGGCTGCCGCGGATGCGCACCGGGCCTTCCCAATACGGAATGCGCAGGTTCATCCAGGCGTTGGGATTGAGCGCGTCGAGGGTGATGTCGAGGTGTTTGTCGGGAATGCTGATCGACCATTTCACCGGCATCGCCCGGCCGGCGACGTTGGCGGTGTCTTGCGGGGTGAGCCGGATCTGCGAACTGCGCAGTGTTTGCGTCTGGCCGTCGGCAGCGATCCACGTGCCAGTGAGGTACGGCGCACCGTCCTTCTGACGCATGCGGTAAAGCATCACGTGTTCGCCGCTGTCCAGGTGCAGGGAGAACCAGTCCCAACCGGTTTGATTGGCGGTCAGCGGCTGACTGCTCCATTCGCGATCGAGCCATGCAGGGCCGCTGACGGTGTAGCTCTGGCCGTCGATCTGCAATGTTCCGCTGGCCTTGAAAAACGGCTGACTGTAGTAATACGACGCCTGACCTTCTTCGGATTTCTGACTAAAACCCTTGTCGCCCTGCAACACCAACGGACGACTGGAAGTGAGGTGCAGTTGATAGGCGAAATTCTTGTCGCGAGCGCTGAGTTGCAGGTCGCTCAACGGATCCTGCGCCCCACTGGCAAACCGCCAATCATCGATCCACGCCTCGAACGGCGCCAGCCGCACACCGGCCTGCCCTACTCCACCTCGTGCGTAACGTTCGGCGGCGTGGTGCACCGTGCTCGAAGTCACCGCCGCATGCCCCAGCCAGATCGTCTGATCAGCCCACCCGACCTGCTCCGCTACTGGTTTCAATGCACTGCGAAACAGCGTCCACTGCACGCCGAATTCATTGCCCTGCTGATCCTTGAGATTGGCGGTGACGTACCACCACTCGATACGAAAACCCGGATGCGCAGCGTGATCGGCCGGAAAACTGAACACCCGATCCGGCACCACCGGCGTAAACGCCAACGCCTGATCGCCCATCCCGGCGAAGCCTTTCTGCTCCGGCACCGATTGATCGCAACCACCGAGCAGCAACAAAACCATCAGCACAACGAGGTTAATCCTCATGGGCAAACGTCCTCAGCAGATCAGCCGGTTGCGTGCGGTACAGCGAGTACAGCGGCCATGCCGACGCCAGCAACGTCGCCAGCAACGCCAACCCCATCAACTGCAGCAATTGCCACGGAAACACCCGCAACGGCAGCCGCCAGCCAAACGCTTGCACGTTGATCACCGCGTCCAGACACCACGCCAGCGCGATCCCCAGCGGCAACGCCAACACCAGCGTCAGTACCGCCAGCAGCCAGGTCTGCCCGAGATTGAGCAGCATCAGCTGCCGCCGCGTCACGCCCAGCGCCCACAGCGGTGCGAGCTGACCGAGGCGACTTTGACTTTGCGTCAGCAGGCTGATGAACAGTGCCACGCCCGCCACCGCCAGGGTCAGGCTGTTCAACGCCGCCGTGGCCGCAAAGGTCCGTTCGAAGACTTGCACCGACCAACCCTTGAGCCGCGCCTGATCGACGATGCGGCTGTCATCCAGTTGAAAGCGCGTCTGCAGGCTATTCAACAACGGCGGGATGTTCTGCGGCTCGATGCGCAGATTGAAACGGTTCGGCGTCAGTTGCGGCCAGCCGCGCAGCAGGTGGTTGATATTGACCAGCAAGTGCCCCTTGGGATTGCCGTAGTCGGCGTAGATGCCGACGATGCGTGGCGACCACGCACCATTCGGCGCAGGAATCGTCAGTCGATCACCCGCCCGTACCTTCAGCCGACGCGCCAGTTGTTCGCTGAGCATCACCGCATCGTCGGTAGCCAGATGCGCCCACGGGTCGCTGCCACTGACATCGAGCAACGGCCAGTGCTGGCGGTAATACGCATGATCGATGATGCCGAACACCTCCGTCGGCCAGCCTTGCAACGTCACCGCGACCTGCCAGTTGGGCAGAATCGCCCCGACCTTAGGCTGCTGCTTGAGCCAGCTGTACATTTCCCGCGACTGGGCCGGATTGCTCGGGTTGATATACAACTCGGCACTCAGGCGTTGTTCTAGCCAGTCGTTGAAGGTCTGGCGAAAACCGGCGGTCATGCTACCCGCACCAATATTGGCGGCGAGCGCCAAAAGCAAAGCCATCAACGCCAGACTCAGTGCCGGCAGTTGCTGACGGCAATCGGCGAGAAACCACTGCCCCAGCACCGAGCGACTGCGCCCGAGCAACTGATTCAACAGCGCGCTGAGCAACACCGGTAGCGCCAATGCGGCGCCGATCAGCAATCCGGCCATCAGAACAAAACCGCTGGCCAGACTGTCGCCCCAGATCAACGCCACCAAGGCAAGCAAACCCAGCACCGCCGCCAGCCAACCCTGACGGCGCAACCAGCGCGCATATTGCTGATGCCAGGCTTGCGGATCGGCCACCGCCAACAACGGCAAGCGTGCGGCACGCAACAGACTATTGGCCCCGGCGAGCAAGGCGCCGAGCAGGCTCAAGCCGATGCCGCTGAACCACCACCAGGGACTGAGGCGCAACTGCCCCGCCACTTCGGCGCCATACAATCCGCGCAGGCTGGCAGCGACATCCGGCAGCAAGACACTGGCCAACCAATAGCCGCTGATCACACCGAACAGTCCACCGATCAGTGCAAGAACCCCCAACTCAACGATCAAGCACAAGATCAACATCCGCGCGCTTACGCCGCAGGCGCGCAGCGTACGCAGCAGACCGCGCCGTTGTTCCAGAGCGAGGCCAATCGCGGCGTGGACGATGAACAAGCCAACCATGAACGACAAAAAACCCAACGCATCGAGATTCAGGTGAAAGCTCTCGGTAAGTCGCGCCAGATTGTTTTCCTCGCCGCTGCTCTTGAGCTGCAGCAAGCCTTTGAATGAAGCCGGCAACTCGGCGTGAAAATCCTTGGGCAGCAACAAACGCGACAATTGTCCGGGTTGTTCCAGCAGTGTTTGCGCGACGCCGATGTCCACCAGCAATAGGCCGGGCGCCATGTCCTTTTGCGCGAGCAACGGCGGCAATCGCAGACCATTAGCCGTTTGCGGTGTGTCGCCTTCACGCAGATCCAGCGCTTGCAAGGTTTCCGGTGAAATCCACGTACTGCCCGGCGGCGTGAAAAACTCGACAACACGCTCAATCGGCAGCGCCTGCCCGGCCACCGCCGAATCGGCCGGCAACGACACCGGTTCGATACCCATCAATTGCAGCCGCTGATTCTCAATGCCCTTGAGCTGCAACCGGCCCTGCAACAGCGGCGACACCGGCCAGCCCTGTCGACGCAGATCAACGAACCATTGCTGCGCAAAAGTCGCACCGTTTGGCGTGCTGAGACTGGCCTGCGGTTCGCCGCCGATCAATTGGCTGGCCCGCGCGTAACTGTCGCGCGCCTGGCTGTTCAGTGCCTCGACGCCGGTGAGCAGACTGGTCGCCAGCCACAGCCCGGTCAGCACACTGAAAAACTGCACCGGATGGCGCCGCCAATGGCTGAGCAGCGCGCGCAGGGTCTGACGGAAAACGTTCACGTCAGCCGCCCATTGGACAACATCACTCGCTGGGCTAAACGGGCCGCAACCCGTTGGCTGTGAGTGACCATCAACAACGTGGTGGGCGTGTCGTCGAGCAATTCCAGCAACAACCGCAGCACTTCATCACTGGTCGCCTCATCGAGGCTGCCGGTGGGCTCGTCGGCCAGCAGCAATTTCGGCTGCGACGCCAATGCCCGGCCCAACGCAACGCGCTGCTGCTGACCACCGGAAAGTTGCTCGGGATAACGCTTGAGCAAATCGCCGAGCCCTAAGCGCTGCACCAGATGCGCCTGCCAACGCGGCTCATGCCGCCCGGCAAGACGGGCCTGAAACGCCAGGTTGTCCTCCACGCGCAGACTGCCGATCAGGTTGAACTGCTGGAACACCAGACCGATTTCTGTGCGCCGCCAGTTCGCCAGTTGCGCCTCGTTCATCGCCTCCAGCCGATGCTCGCCACTGCGAATGCTGCCGCTGTCGACTTTGTCGAGGCCGGCCACCAGGTGCAGCAACGTGCTTTTGCCACTGCCGGATTCGCCCATCAGCGCCAGGCTGCCGCCGGATTCGAGCGTCAGGTCGATGCCTTGCAGCACCGGCAATGAACCCTGCGGTGTGACGTAGCTTTTGAAGACGTTGCGAACCTCAAGCATGGCAAAACCCGATCAATGAGCCTGGGCCAAGGATAGCGGCCCTGAATGGTTTTTGTCCGTTGACGATCATCGCCGCGACACAGCCGCGCCCTACCCTCCGAGACGGGTCCACCCATAACGATAAAAACCGGAGACGCCATGCAACGTTTCACTTTGAGCCCCCGCGGCCTGTTGGCCTGCCTGATCACTGCGTGCCTGAGCCAGTCAGTACTCGCCGCTGACGCGCCTGTCGCACCCAGTGCGCAAACCATCGCCAGCAACGCCGGCGTTCTGCAACAGTTGCCCTTCAGCGACCGCACCGATTTCGAATCCATCAGCAAAGGCCTGATCGCGCCGTTCAAGGGTCAGATCAAGGATGCGGCGGGCAAAGTCATCTGGGACGTGCAGGCCTACGACTTCCTCGCCAAGGATCAGGCGCCGGAATCGGTCAACCCGAGCCTGTGGCGCCTGGCCCAGCTCAATGTCCACGCCGGCCTGTTCGAAGTCAGCCCGAAGCTGTATCAGGTGCGCGGCCTCGATCTGGCCAACATGACCATCATCGAAGGTGACGACGGGCTGATTATCATCGACCCGCTGACCATGGCCGAAACCGCCAGGGCTGCGCTGGACCTGTACTACGCCAACCGCCCGCACAAACCTGTAGTGGCGGTGATTTACAGCCACACCCACGTCGACCATTTCGGCGGCGTGCGCGGGGTGATCGACGAGGCGGATGTAAAGGCCGGCAAGGTCAAGGTGTTCGCTCCGGCCGGGTTCATGGAACACGTGATGAGCGAAAACGTGATGGCCGGTAACGCCATGAGCCGCCGCGCGCAGTACCAGTTCGGCAGCCTGTTGCCGCGTGGTGAAAAGGGCCAGGTCGATGCCGGTCTGGGCAAGAGCTCGCCGACTGGCGGCACAGTCACGCTGATCCCGCCGACCGACCTGATCACCAAGGAGCTGGAAACCCACACCATCGCTGGCGTTCAATTCGAGTTTCAACTGACGCCTGGCACTGAAGCGCCGGCGGAAATGAATATGTATCTGCCGCAGCTGAAAGCTCTGTGCATGGCCGAAAACGCCACGCAGATGATGCACAACGTGCTCACTCCGCGTGGCGCGCAAGTGCGTGATGCCAAGGCCTGGTCGCAATACCTCGACGACAGTCTGGCGCGCTACGGCGACCAGGCTGATGTGTTGTTCGCGCAGCACAACTGGCCGACCTGGGGCGGTGAACGGATCCGCACGTTCCTCGCCGATCAGCGCGACATGTACGCGTTCCTCAACGACCGCACGTTACACCTGCTCAATCAGGGCCTGACGCCGCAGGAAATCGCTGACACCATCACCAAACTGCCGGGTTCGCTCGACCAGAAGTGGTACACCCGCGGTTATTACGGTTCGCTGAGCTTCAATACGCGCGCGGTGTATCAGCGCTACATGGGTTTCTACGACGGCAACCCGGCCAACCTCAATCCGCTGCCGCCGGTGGACACCGCCAAACGCACGGTCGAGGCTATGGGCGGCGGCGCTGCGGTACTGGAAAAAATGCGCAAAGCCATGGCCAGCGGTGACTATCGCTGGGCGGCGCAGTTGGGCAATCAGTTGTTGTTCGCCGAACCGGACAACGCCGAAGCGCACAAGGCGCAGGCCGAGACGCTGGAGCAATTGGGTTATCAGAGCGAGAACGCCACCTGGCGCAACATGTACCTGACCGGCGCGATGGAACTGCGCAACGGCGTGCCGCCACACGCAGGCACTTCGGTGTCGGTGGACATGGTGCGGGCGATGAGTCCGGAAATGTTCTTCGATTACCTGGCGGTGCGGCTGGACAGCGACAAGGCTGTCGGTCATGACCTGACCTTGAACTGGACGTTTGAGGACTTGCAGAAAGACTTCAATCTGACCTTGCGCAATGGCGTGCTGACCCACCGTGCCGGGCTCAATCCTGCGGCGGATGCCGGCGTCAGCCTGAGCAAGGACACGCTGGAGAAAATCAGCCTCAAGCAACTGGATTTCCCGACGGCGATGCAGAAAGGCTTGATCAAGTTGCAGGGCAACGGCAAGAAGCTCGGCGAGCTGATGGGCAGCCTGGATACGTTTGGGCCGCAGTTCAACATCGTCACGCCTTGAGATCAAAAGCCCCTCACCCTAGCCCTCTCCCGGAGGGAGAGGGGACTGATTGAGGCGGATGTTTGAGGCACGCCGACCTGCGATACCGAGTCGAACTCAGACGTTGAAAAGCACAGTGCAGGGTTAAAAGCCCCTCACCCTGGCCCTCTCCCGGAGGGAGAGGGGACTGATTGAGGCGGATGTTTGAGGCACGCCGA
>NZ_JBSVXS010000112.1:0-17414 GCF_054070155.1 Pseudomonas sp. SDT291_1_S447 | reverse complement strand
AAGATCGCAGCCTGCGGCAGCTCCTACATGGGCAGTTTGAATTCAGGAGTGTTGGTGTGACTGCCAAACCGCAAAGTACTTTATTATCCCCGCTGCAGACCGCGCGCCAACTGGCCGCCGGATTTGCCCTGACCGCCGTCGAACGCGACGAACGCGGCGGCACGCCGAAGGCCGAGCGCGATGCCCTGCGCGACAGTGGCTTGTTGGCCCTGAGCATTCCCACCCGCTACGGCGGCCTCGGCGCAAGCTGGAGCGAAACCCTGCAGGTCGTTCGCGAGTTCGCCAAAGTCGATAGCTCGATCGCCCACGTGTTTGGTTTTCATCATTTGATGCTCGCCACCGTGCGCCTTTTTTCCCGGCCGGATCAATGGCAGCCGTGGTTCGAACAGACCGCGCGGCAGAACTGGTTCTGGGGCAACGCATTGAACCCGCTGGACACCCGCACCGTGGTCAAGGATCTCGGTGGCTGGCGCGAGTTTTCCGGGAAGAAAAGCTTCTGCTCCGGCGCCAGCGACTCACAAATGCTGATCGCTTCGGCGGTCGATGAAAGCGCCGGCGGCAAGTTGCTGATCGCGGCGATTCCCAGCGGCCGCAGTGGCATCACCCTGCACAACGACTGGAACAACATCGGCCAGCGTCAGACCGACAGCGGCAGCGCCACGTTCGAACGGGTGCGCGTCGAAGAATCGGAATTGCTGCTCGATCCCGGTCCGCTGAGCACGCCGTTCGCCTGCTTGCGGCCATTGATTGCGCAACTGACCTTCACGCATATGTTTCTCGGGATTGCCGAAGGCGCTTTCGAAGAGGCGCGGCAATACACCCTCAGTGAAACTCGGCTCTGGCACAAATCCGCGGCGCGCGATGTGCGTGAAGATCCCTACGTGCTCGCGCATTACGGCGAGTTCTGGGTGGCGCTGGAAGGCATTCGCCTGTTGGTCGAACGCGCGGCGACGTTGCTCGATGAAGCCTGGGCCAAAGGCGCGAATCTCAGCGCCGAAGAGCGCGGCCAAGTCGCGACAGCGATTGCCACCGCGAAAGTCGCCGCCAGCCGCCAAGGCCTGGAAATTTGCAGCCGTTTGTTCGAAGTGACCGGCGCGCGCTCGACCCACGCCTCCCTGCGCCTCGACCGCCACTGGCGCAACCTGCGCACACAAACCCTGCACGACCCGCTGGACTACAAACTCCATGAGTTGGGCGACTGGGCGCTGAATCAGTCGCTGCCGGTGCCGACCTTCTATTCCTGACCTGCCTGCATTTGAACTAAAAAGAAGGACGAGCCCATGCAACTGCTGACCCTACCGCCCTCCCCCGCGCTCGCCACGTCGATCCGCGCCACCGCGCAAGTGTTCGAAGACCCGAAGTCCCAGGCCCTGCTCGAGCATCTGCAGCAGGTCGCCCCGAGTGAAGCGAGCGTGCTGATCATCGGCGAGACCGGCACCGGCAAAGAGCTGGTGGCGCGGCATATTCATAACCTCAGCAATCGCCGTCATCGGCCGTTTATCGCGGTCAATTGCGGGGCGTTTTCCGAATCGCTGGTGGAAGCGGAATTGTTCGGACATGAAAAAGGCGCGTTCACCGGCGCGCTGAGCGCCAAGGCCGGATGGTTTGAGGAGGCGGACGGCGGCACGTTGTTTCTCGATGAGATCGGCGATCTGCCGATGGCGATTCAGGTCAAGTTGTTGCGTGTTTTGCAGGAGCGCGAAGTGGTGCGGCTCGGCTCGCGCAAAAGCATTCCTATCGATGTGCGGGTGCTGGCGGCGACCAATGTGCAGCTGGAGAAAGCCATCAATGCCGGCCATTTCCGCGAGGATCTGTATTACCGCCTCAATGTGGTCAACCTGGAATTGAGTCCGTTGCGTGAGCGTCCCGGCGATATCCTGCCGCTGACACGCCATTTCATCGAGGCTTACAGCCAACGCCTCGGTTACGGGCGGGTCAGCATCAGCCCCGGCGCCGAGCACAAGCTGCGTGCTTACAGTTGGCCGGGCAACATTCGTGAACTGGAAAACGTTATCCACCACACCCTGCTGATCTGCCGTAATGGCGTGATCGAACGCGATGATTTGCGCCTGTCGAACCTGCGCATCGATCGCCCGGACGATCATCACAGCAGTGCCGATGATTCACCGGAGGCGCTGCTGGAACAGGCCTTTCAAAAACTCTTCGCGCAACAGGCCGGCGCGTTACACGAAAAAGTCGAAGACGCCTTGCTGCGCGCGGCGTATCGCTTTTGCCATTACAACCAGGTGCACACCGCCGCGTTGCTCGGTCTGAGCCGCAACGTCACGCGCACGAGGCTGATCAAGATCGGTGAACTGGCGGTGAACAAGCGGCGGCTCACGGAAAATCTGCAAGGCGAGCGCTTGATCCAGTTGTCGATCTAGCCCACCAAGTGGCAGTGCAGCGCATCGTCGTGACTGCGGGCGATGCTGCTCAGCACCTGGAAGGAATTGAAGGTGATGGTTTTCGCCTGATGGGTGTGGATCAGTTGCCAGAAATCCTGCTCGCCGCTCTCGAAGCTGCGAAATGCCGCCTCCCCCGCCTCGCGGGTCTGCCATTGGAGAAAACTCAGCACACGCCGGCCATCATCACTGGCCTGCACACTGGCGCTGACAAAACCGGCATAACGCTGTGCCAGGCGCTCGGTCTGCATCGATAACGCGGTCACCAGGGCGGGTTGTTGGCTTGGTTCGATTTCAAATTCGATCAATTGGGTAAAACTTCGGTTGTTCATGGAAAACCCCCACTCAACATAAGACGAGCCTTGCGACTCGAAGGCCTGCAGGGTAAAACCTCTAGTTAAGTCAAGGTCAAGAGCATTTTTGCAATGATCACCAAGGAAACCGTGCACAAGCAGCTCACCGTCGGTGAAGTCGCAGCACGCAGTGGCGTGGCCGTCACCGCCCTGCACTTTTATGAATCCAAAGGTTTGATCAAGAGCCAGCGCAATGCCGGTAACCAGCGCCGTTATCCGCGCGAAGTGCTGCGCCGGGTGGCGTTGATCAAAGTCGCCCAGCGGCTGGGGATTCCGCTGGCGGAGATTGGCGAGGCACTGAAAATCCTCCCGGAGGATCGTGCGCCCAGCGCGGCCGACTGGAAAATCCTCTCGCAGCAATGGCGCCGCGAGCTGGATGAACGGATCGAGCAACTGACGCTACTGCGCGATCGGCTCAATGGCTGCATCGGTTGCGGGTGTCTGTCGATGGAGGCCTGCCCGCTGCGCAATCAGGGCGATGTGCTGGGTGAACAGGGACCGGGGCCGCACTTTCCCGAAGACTGACGCTCGTCGGGCAAAAATCTGCAGGGCGAGGACAGTTCTATAGTGGGTTTTCCACAAATCCGGTGGAGCCGCATCTCATAGAACAACAATCAGGGAGAACGTCATGAGCGTCAAACCCATTCCCGAGGGGTATCACAGCATCACCCCGTATCTCGGCATCCATAAAGCCGCCGAGGCCATCGACTTCTATAAAAAAGCCTTCGGCGCCACCGAAGTCATGCGCCTGTCCATGCCCGACGGCGGCATCGGCCATGCCGAACTGCGCATTGGCGACAGCGCGATCATGCTCGGTTCGCCGTGCGATCAGGGGCCACTGAGCAATCCGGATCAAGCAGTGTCGGTTGGTTTGCATCTGTATGTAACTGATGTCGACAAATCGTTTCAACGAGCGCTGGATGCCGGCGCGACGACGGTGTCCGAGGTCAAGGATCAGTTTTACGGTGATCGCAGCGGGACGTTGAAGGATCCGTATGGGCATCTGTGGTTTCTTGCCTCGCGCAAGGAGGATCTGACTGAAGAGCAGATCAAGCAGCGGGCGATGGAGATGTTTCAGCAGGGTTGAGCATTGCAGTGTCTGGACTGGCCTCTTCGCGAGCAGGCTCGCTCCCACAGGGGAACGCATTCCAACTGTAGGAGTGAGCCTGCTCGCGATGAGGCCATAACTATCAATACACATCACACTTCATGAACCTGCCCACCACGCTTTGCCCCTTGCCGCAAACCCCGGACAATCTCAGGATGCAGCAACAAGAACCCTGAACAAGGATCAGCCCGATGTTTGCCGGATTCCGCAAAGACCAGCGTCACGTCAACGGTGTGGATATCGCCTACCGCCTCGGCGGCAGCGGCCCAGGCCTGTTGCTGTTGCACGGGCACCCGCAGACCCACGTGATCTGGCACAAGATTGCCGAACAACTCGCCGAACACTTCACCGTGGTCGCCGCTGACCTGCGCGGTTACGGTGACAGCAGTCGCCCGGCGGCCGATGAGTTGCACATTAATTACTCGAAACGCGAAATGGCTCGCGACAATGTCGAGCTGATGCAGTCGCTGGGCTTCGAAGAATTTTCGATCCTTGCCCACGACCGCGGCGCACGGGTCGCCCATCGTCTGGCCCTCGACCACCGCGCCGCCGTGCAACGGATGATGCTGCTGGACATCGCGCCGACCCTGTCGATGTATGCGCAAACCAACGAAGCCTTCGCCCGCGCGTATTGGCATTGGTTCTTTCTGATCCGCCCGGCGCCATTGCCGGAAACCTTGCTCGAAGCCGATCCCGAAGCGTATTTGCGCAGTGTGATGGGCAGCCGCAGCGCCGGGCTCAAGCCGTTTACCGATGCAGCCTTCGGCGAATACCTGCGCTGCCTGCAACAACCGGGCAGCGCGCGCGGCATCTGCGAAGACTATCGCGCCAGCGCCAGCATCGATCTTGCGCACGACCGCGCCGACATCGCTGCCGGGCATCACCTGACTCTGCCGTTACGCGTGTTGTGGGGTGCGGAAGGCACGGTCGGACGCTGCTTCGATCCGCTCAAGGAATGGCAGCAAGTGGCGGCCGACGTCAGCGGTCAGGCACTGCCCGCCGGCCATTACCTCGCCGAAGAAGTTCCCGAGCTGTTGCTGGCCGAAGCGCTGGCCTTTTTGCGCTGAGCCGAGCCGCTGGATCTCGGTGCTATGCTGGCGGCCTCTGCCGCCAGTGTTCGTTTTGACATGTCCCAGAAGAAAGACACCGTGCCCCTGCCCGAAGACCTGCGCGTGCTGCTCACCGTGATCCGCAAGAACGGCTTTGCCGCCGCTGCGGATGAACTGGGCCTGTCACCGGCCTATGTCAGCAAACGCATCCAGATTCTTGAAACCACCCTCGGTACTCGCCTGCTGCACCGCACCAGCCGTCGCGTCTCGCTGACCGAGGACGGTGAACGCGTGCAGCGCTGGGCGTTGCGCATTCTCGATGACTTTCAGCAACTGCACGACGAACTTTCCGACGCCCACGACAGCCCGCGTGGGCGTTTGCACATCTGCAGCAGCTTCGGTTTCGGGCGCAATCACGTAGCCCCAGCGGTGTCGTTGCTGGCCGAACGTTATCCAGAACTGGAAATTCGCCTCGACCTGTTTGACCGGGTGGTGGACATCATCAACGAAGGCTTCGACCTGGAGATCCGCGTCGGCGATGACCTGCCCGGCCAGCACATCGGTCGACGCCTAGTCAGTAATCGACGAGTGCTGTGCGCGGCTCCCGGTTATCTGCAACGTCGCGGTACGCCACAAACCCTGGACGAACTGCAGCAGCACGATTGCCTGGTGATCAAGGAGCGCGACAACGCCTTTGGTATCTGGAATCTGGATCGCGATGGCGGACAAGAAAGCGTGCGGGTCAGCGGGCCGTTGTCATCAAACAACGGCGAGATCGTTTTGCAATGGGCGCTGGATGGGCGTGGGGTTTTGTTGCGGTCGTTGTGGGATGTAAAGCCGTTGCTGGAGCAAGGAAGCCTGGTGCAGGTGCTGGAGGATTACAGCCAGAGTGCCAATGTCTGGGCGGTGTACCCGACACGGCTGGCGCATTCCGGGAAATTGCGCGCGTGTGTGGAGTTTTTGCAGGCGCATTTCAAAAGCCTGTCGCTGTAACCCGAAACAACAAAAAACCCTGTAGGAGTGAGCCTGCTCGCGATAGCGGTGTGTCAGACACAACAATTCTGACTGATCCGCCGCTATCGCGAGCAGGCTCACTCCTACAGGGGGATCAGCGGTGGGTCAGGAGAGCCACGGGTTGTTGGCCAGATGTTCGCGCTCGAAAGCCTTGATCTGTTCGCGGCGTTGCAGGGTGCTGCCGATGGCATCCAGGCCCAGCAACAAAGCGGTTTTACGTAGCGTATCGATCTGGAAATCGATCACCGTGCCATCCGCCAGACTAATCCGCTGCGCCTCCAGATCAATACTGACCCGCGCCGTTTCAGCCTGACCGACAAGCTGTCCGATGCGTTGCACCTGTACCTCTTCCAGGGTGATCAACAACACCCCGTTACGCTGGCAATTGTCGTAGAAGATCCCGGCAAAACTGCTGCCGATCAACGCGCGGATACCCATCTGCTGCAACCCCCAGACCGCGTGTTCACGGCTGGAGCCGCAGCCGAAATTCGGCCCGACCAGCAGAAAACTTGCGCCCTGCCATGCCGATTTGTTCAACACGAAATCGGGGTCGGGGCTGCCATCGCGCAGAAACCGCAAATCGAAAAACAGCCCGCGATCGAGTCCTTGCCGGTCAATGCCTTTGAGAAATTGCTTGGGCATGATCACGTCAGTGTCGACATTGGCCGCCAATAACGGCGCGGCCTGGCCGCTGACTTGCGTGAAAGGTTGCAAGCTCATGGGCGTTCTCCAAAGTGGCGGATATCGGTGAGTCGACCGCTGATTGCCGCTGCGGCGACCATCGCCGGGCTCATCAGGTGAGTGCGCGCACCGGCGCCCTGACGGCCTTCGAAATTGCGATTGGTGCTGGACGCGCAGCGGTCGCCGGGGGCGAGCACGTCGTCGTTCATCGCCAGGCACATCGAGCAGCCGGACTGACGCCACTCGAAACCGGCGTCGATAAAGATCTGCGCCAGTCCTTCGGCCTCGGCCTGAGCGCGAACTTCGCTGGAGCCGGGGACGATCATCGCCCGTACATGCCCGGCCACGTGCTGACCGCGCACGACGCTGGCAGCATCACGCAGATCTTCGATTCGCGCGTTGGTGCACGAACCGATAAAGGCGTGGCTGATAACGATGTCGCTGAGCGCCATGCCCGCTTCCAGGCCCATATAGTTGAGGGCGCGGCGCATGTCCTGACGCAGGATCGGATCGCTGACCGCTTGTGGATCCGGCACCCGTGCACCGATAGCAGCGGCCTGATCGGGGCTCGTGCCCCAAGTGACCATCGGTTCCAGCACACTGGCATCGAGGTGTATCTCGCGGTCAAACCGCGCTCCGGGATCACTGCGCAGTTCGCGCCACGTCTTCACGCCCCGTTGCCACAGCTCACCTTGCGGCGCGCGCGGCTTGCCCTTGAGATAAGCGAAGACCTTGTCATCCGGGGCCATGAATGCGCCGCGCGCGCCGGCCTCGACAGCCATGTTGCAGATGGTCATGCGCGCTTCAACGCTCAAGGCATCGATGGTCGAGCCGCAAAATTCGATCGCGTAACCGCTGGCCCCGGAGGCGCCGATGCGGCCAATCAGGGCCATGATCACGTCTTTGGAGGTCAGGCCCGGTGCGAGATTGCCATCCACGGTCACGCGCATACTTTTCAGACGTTTGTAGACCAAGGTCTGCGAGGCCAGCAGATGCTCGATCTCGGAAGTGCCGATGCCGAAACCGAATGCGCCAAGCGCGCCATAGGTAGTGGTGTGGCTGTCACCAGCGGCAATCACCATGCCGGGCAGAATGAAACCCTGCTCCGGGGCGATCACATGTTCGATGCCCTGACGCTTGTCGAGGATGTCCAGCAACTCGATGCCGAAGTCGCGGCAATTTTCCGCCAGATACGACACTTGCCGGGCGCCGCCCGCGTCGGGCATCGTCGCGATGCGCACAGGCGCGGTCGGGTTGACGTGGTCGACTACCGCCAGCGCCGTGCCCGGCCGCCAGACATCGCGCCCGGCCGCGCGCAAACCGCTGAACGCCTGCGGGCTGGTGTACTCGTTGATCACCTGACGATCGATATACAGCAGGACATGGCCCTGATCGTCGAGGCGGCACACCGTGTGCGAATCGATGTGTTTGTCGTAGAGGGTTCTGGGACTCATCAGGGCGCTCACTCAGGGAAATCGGGTGATTCACATCATAGGGAGCGTGGACTGGCCATCAATTGCCTGACAGTGATGGCGTCATCCATGAATCGTGTTTGATCCCCTGTACGCAGCAAAACCCTGTAGGAGCTGTCGAGTGCAACGAGGCTGCGATCTTTTGATCTTGTTTTTAAAGATCAAGATCAAAAGATCGCAGCGTGCCGCAGCTCCTGCAGTGGAATCTCTCACACCCTGCGAACTGGGAAACATTTGCTTTCATATCACCTTTCGGGATTTTCCGCGCTCATCCGTCCTATATAGATGCAGGCCGTTCGCGTAGGCAAAAGCCACGACCGGTCGTTCGGGGATCCCGTGCTGCGAAGCCCGTAGCCACGCGCCCTTTCACCGACAACAAGACGCGCAATCATGTCGAAGAAATCCCGCTCCAAACTGTGGTTCCTGGTGCATAGCTGGCTCGCTTTACCGATCTGGTTTTTTGTTCTGATCGTCTGCGTGACCGGGACACTGGCGGTGGTCAGCCAGGAAATCGTCTGGCTGGCCAACCCGCAGATGCGCGCCAGCCAGCCTGCGGACGATGCACCGTTGCTCAGCTATGACCAGATTCTCGCCGCTATCAAGAAAGCCGAACCGCAAACCGTCGTCCAAAGTATCAGTCGCCCCGACGAATCGCATTTCGCCCTGGATGTCGCCGTCAGCTACCCCGATGGGCGCGCGCAGACCGTTTACGTCAATCCGTACACCGGCGTGATTCAGGGCGGCGCACCGGATTTCAACTTCAAGGCCTTCACCCGTGCCCTGCATGGCTGGTGGCTGGTGCCGTTCACCAATGGTTACAGCTGGGGCTGGTACCTGGTGTCGTTCCTCGGTCTGCCGTTGCTGGCCTCGCTGATCACCGGGCTGGTGGTCTATAAACGCTTCTGGAAGGGTTTCTTCAGCCCGACCCTGCGTTTTCGCCACGGTGCGCGGATTTTCTGGGGCGACTTCCACCGCCTGAGCGGTATCTGGTCGATCTGGTTTATTGCGGTGATTTCGGTCACCGGTACCTGGTTCCTGATCGAGGCGATGCTGTTCGATAACCACATCTCCATCTCCAGCGAGCCGGTCATTCCGGCGATGGCCCGTGAAGCCGTGCCGATCTCGGCCGACGGCACGCCACCGCCGCGCATCAGTCTGGATCACGCGATCGAAGTCGCTCAGGAAAAAATTCCCGGTCTGGAAGTCAGCTTCGTCAGCTTGCCGGGCAATGCCTACAGCCATATGAGCCTCGGCGGCCGTGGCTGGTATCCGCTGATGTTCCAGACCGCGACCCTCAACCCGTTCAACGGTGACGTCGCCGCTTCGCGCCTGTTGTCCGATCGCACCTCACTGGAGTTCGTCACCGAATCCATGCGCCCCTTGCACACCGGCGACTTTGGCGGACTGTGGATCAAGCTGATCTGGTTCTTCTTCGGTTTGTTACTGAGCATGATGGTGCTCAGCGGTTTGTTGATCTGGACCAAACGCACTGCGCTGGCCACGGCCAATGCACTCAAGCGTGAGGCGAAGAAATCCCGCGTTCAGGCGCAACCGGCCATGAACCGTGAAGCGTCGGAGGTCAACCTGTGAGCAAGTCCACTGCTGCGCCACAACCATCGCGCCTGAGCCTGTTCTGGCACAAATGGCGCTTTCACATCAACGTGCTGTTGCTCCTGATCCCGCTGGGTTTCATGCCCAAGTACTTCGCCGATGCCGCGCTGTTTCGGGGTGACATCGGCCTCGGTGAACGAGAAGTCGGCGAAGTCACGGTCGGTCCCTGGAGCCTGCGCCTGGCCGAGCTGCGCAACGAAGCGCCGCGCCTCGAAGGCCCGGCGGGCCATATGAAAGGTTTCAACGCCGCCCTCTGCGATGCCTGCATCGACCAGGTCAAAGCCACCTACCTGCGTATCGGCAAACCCCGCAGCCTGCGCGCCGCCGGGGTGATTTTCTTCGGTACGCCCTACCGCATGGGTGCGCAATTGCCAGTGCCGGAAAAAACCAAAACCGACGCCGAACTGTGGATCACCATGGAAGGCTGGGACGGCAGCATGCATCAGGCTTCGATCCCTCTGAGTCAGGCCTCCCCCGCCACCATTGCCTGGTTGAACCAACAAGGAGCCAAACCATGACCCGCCCTTTCCGCCTGCGGCTGAGCGCCGTGCTGCTGGTGCTCGGCGCCGGCTTCAGTGCCAGTGCGCTGGCCCACAACCCGATGTGCGAATGCAAAGCCATCGACGCCGAGCAGATCAAATGCACCGGTGGTTTCTCCGACGGCAGCGGTGCGCCGGGGGTGACCCTCGATGTGATCGGCTATGACGAAACCATTCTGGTGCCGGGCAAACTCGGCAGTGATTCGACCCTGACCTTCAAGAAACCCGGCGCCGAGTTTTACGTGCTGTTCGACGCCGGTCCAGGCCACGTGGTGGAAATCGACCAAGCGGATATCGAAGCCCCATGAGCACGCCAACCACCCAAATCGTGCGTCCGGCCGGTGCCGGTCATGAAACCCTCAATGTGCTGCTGTTGTGCCTGTTGATTCTGGCAGTCGCCGGTTCGGTCGTCGCGTGGCGCGGGGTTTCCCATGAACCGGAGCCGGTGGCCACCAATCAACTCGACGCGCGTCGCGACCTCAGTGCCTCGGAACAAGGCATCTACGCCGACCTGCGGGTGACCCTCGACGAAATCCGTTTGCTGCGCGAAGAACAGCAAGCCCTGCCGACACCGCAGAATCTGGCCGACGAAGGCTTTGCGCCGTTTGCCCGGGATGCGAGTTCGGTCAGCCGTGGCGGGCATGCCTGGCAGTTGCTGGGGAATACCGCCTATTTCGGCCATAGCCAGAGCACAGCCGTCGCCGGTTCGTTCGTGATGTTGCTCAGCGCTGACAACAAGGCTGCGCCGGACATCTGGCTCAACCGCGATGCCAATCTGCAAGCTCCGACCGAACTGACCGAAGCCGCCCTGTCCGGCTCTGGCTGGAAACAGATCGTCGCGCAATACGATGC
This sequence comes from Pseudomonas sp. SDT291_1_S447, assembly GCF_054070155.1. NCBI lineage: Bacteria > Pseudomonadati > Pseudomonadota > Gammaproteobacteria > Pseudomonadales > Pseudomonadaceae > Pseudomonas > Pseudomonas sp. SDT291_1_S447. The sequence goes on along the minus strand of NZ_JBSVXS010000112.1, from coordinate 6,333 downwards.
CGGGGTTACCCGCGAACATCGCCATTGATTCCTCGCCCTCATCCGAGAGAAGACCGTTTGCCCATGTCTATTTCATCGCCTCGCCGTCCATTGTTGCGTCTGTTCCTGCTCGGCCTATGCGCCTGCCTGCTGAGTCCACTGGCCAGCGCCGATCAGGCCAAACGCCTGCGCATCGGCATTACCCTGCATCCTTATTACAGCTATGTGGCGAACATCGTCGGCGACAAGGCCGAAGTCGTCCCACTGATCCCTGCCGGTTTCAACCCGCACGCTTATGAGCCAAGGGCCGAGGACATCAAACGCATCAGCGGGCTGGATGTGATCGTGCTCAACGGTGTCGGTCATGACGACTTCGCCGACCGCATGATCGCCGCCAGCGAAACGCCAAACATCAAAACCATCGAAGCCAACGAGAACGTGCCGTTGCTGGCCGCCACCGGGGTTGCCGCACGCGGCGCCGGCAAAGTGGTGAACCCGCACACGTTCCTGTCGATCAGCGCCTCCATCGCTCAGGTCAACAACATCGCCCGCGAACTGGGCAAACTCGATCCGGACAACGCCAAGACCTACACCCAGAACGCCCGCGCCTATGGCAAACGCCTGCGGCAGATGCGCGCCGATGCCCTGGCCAAACTGACTCAAGCGCCGAACGCCGAACTGCGTGTGGCCACCGTGCACGCGGCTTACGACTATCTGCTGCGGGAGTTCGGCCTGGAAGTGACTGCTGTGGTCGAACCGGCGCACGGCATTGAGCCGAGCCCGAGCCAGTTGAAGAAGACCATCGACCAATTGCGTGAACTGGACGTGAAGGTGATCTTCTCGGAGATGGATTTCCCCTCCACTTACGTCGAAACGATTCAGCGTGAGTCCGGGGTGAAGCTGTATCCGCTGTCGCACATTTCCTACGGCGAATACACCGCCGACAAGTACGAAAAGGAAATGACCGGCAACCTCAACACCGTGGTGCGGGCGATTCAGGAGTCGGGCGCATGACTTCCAAAGAAACGATTTCGAACGAACTCGAATCCCCTGTGGGAGCGAGCTTGCTCGCGAAGGCGCCAGGTCAGCCAACATCTTTATCGAATGACACACCGCATTCGCGAGCAAGCTCGCTCCCACAGGTTTCGGGGCCGACTTTGGATTTTGCGCAGGTTTGTCTGACGTTGGGGCGCACGACGATTCTGGACAAGGTCACCTTCCAGGTGCAGCCCGGCAGCGTACACGCGCTGGTCGGCCCGAACGGTGGCGGCAAGAGTTCGCTGATCAAGACCCTCCTCGGGCAAATGCCGCATCAGGGCCGGCTCAGCCTGCAATGGCCCGGCGAACCCGGCACCATCGGTTACGTGCCGCAGGCGCTGGAGTTCGATCGCGGCCTGCCAATGACCGTCGACGATTTCATGGCGGCCATGTGTCAACGTCGCCCGGCGTTCCTCGGTTTGAGCAAGCGTTACGCCGGTGCCATCGGCGAAGCGCTGGAGCGCGTCGGTATGCAGGACAAACGCAAGCGCCGCATGGGCGCGCTGTCCGGGGGTGAACGGCAGCGTGTTCTGCTCGCACAGGGTTTGATTCCGGCGCCGCAATTGCTGGTGCTGGATGAGCCGATGTCAGCCCTCGATGAAGCCGGGATTCAGGTGTTCGAGCGCCTGCTCAATGACTGGCGCGCGGCGGGCATCACCGTGCTGTGGATCGAGCACGATCTGGAAGCGGTCGGGCGCCTGGCCGATCGGGTCACTGGCCTTAACCGTCGTGTGCTGTTCGACGCCATGCCACAACAGGCGCTGACCCCGGAACGTCTGCTGACCTTGTTCTCGACCCATCCACGGAGCGCTGCCTGATGAGTTACGAAGCCTTTCGTTTGATGGTGCAAGGCTGGGCCTCGTCCGGTTATCTGCCGGAAGCGCTGGCCTACGGCTTTGTGGTCAATGCATTGCTTGCCGGCCTGTTGATCGGCCCGGTACTCGGCGGCCTCGGCACGCTGGTGGTGGTCAAGCGCTTCGCATTTTTCTCCGAAGCGGTGGGCCACGCGGCATTGACCGGTGTCGCCATCGGCATCCTGCTCGGCGAACCCTACACCGGGCCGTACGGCAGCCTGTTCGGTTACTGCCTGTTGTTCGGCATTCTGCTCAATTACCTGCGCAACCGCACCGGTCTGGCGCCGGACACCTTGATCGGCGTGTTTCTGTCGGTGTCGCTGGCACTCGGCGCGAGTCTGCTGCTGATTCTGGCGGGCAAGATCAATGTGCACATTCTCGAGAACGTGTTGTTCGGCTCAGTGCTGACGGTCAACGGTAACGATCTGGCGGTGCTGGCCATCGTCGGTTCGCTGGTCATGGCGTTGGCCCTGCCGCTGTACAACCGCATCATGCTCGCCAGTTTCAACCCGCAACTGGCGGCCGTGCGCGGGGTGGCGGTGAAGACCCTGGATTATCTGTTCGTGATTCTGGTGACGCTGATCACCGTGGCGGCGGTGAAAGTCATCGGTGCGATTCTGGTTGGCGCACTGCTGGTGATTCCAGCGGCAGCGGCGCGTTTGCTCAGCCAGTCGCTCAAGGGCTTCTTCTGGTGCTCGGTGCTGATCGCCACGGTCAGCACGCTGTGCGGGATCCTGGCGCCGATCGTCTTTGATCTGCCGATTCCGTCCGGCGCCGCGATCATTCTGGTTGCCGGTATTGCCTTCGCCCTCGCCGCCATTGCGCGCGGGGTTGTCCCGAGTCTGAAAGGGAATCTTGGATAAATGACTTTTTCACTGCGAAAACTGACCTTGGCCATGACCCTGTGCGGCTTGGTCTGCACGCCGTTGATGGCTGCCGAAGCCGCTAAACCGCTGCGCGTGCTGGCCTCGTTGCCAATCACTTACGGCTTGGGCGAAGTACTGCTCAAAGGCACTGACGTCAACCTTGAACGTGCGGCACCGGCGAACCTGCCGGGCAGCCGTCAGACCGCGTATTTCACCGGTCGCGGCGCCCCGGCACTGAGCAAACTGGCAACTGGCGCCGATGCGGTGATCGGTGTGCGCTCGCTGTGGGCCGACGATCCGCTGTACCCGATCGCTCGCCGCAGCAACATCCGCATCGTTGAAGTCGATGCGGCGCGCCCGGTCGACGGCGCCCTGCCGGGCATTGCCGTGCAACCGGATCTGAAGGTCGATGGCTTGAACAGTCAGCCATGGCTGGCCAGCAACAACATGGGGCGCATGGCGGATGTGATGGCGGCGGATCTGGTGCGCCTGGCACCTAGCGCCAAGCCTGCGATCGAAGCGAATCTGGCGACGTTGAAGCAGCGTTTGTTGAAGCTCAGCGCCGACAGCGAAGCGCGTCTGGCCAACGCCGACAATCTGAGTGTGATGAGTTTGAGCGATCATTTCGGCTACTTGATCGGTAGCCTCAATCTGGAGCTGATCGGCGAGGATCCACGACCCGATGCGGAGTGGACGCCGGAGGATCTGAAAAAACTCACGGCAACGCTCAAGGACAATGATGTCGCGGTGGTGCTGCATCATCGGCAGCCGTCGGACGCGGTGAAGGCAGCAATTGCCGAGTCGGGCAGCCATCTGGTGGTGCTGAGCACGGATGCGGCGGATCCGGTGGCAGAGCTGGAAGGCAATGTGGATTTGGTGTTGAAGGGTTTGAGCGGGGCTTAATTTCAGCTGAAACCGCGTTATCGTTCATCGCGAGCAGGCTCACTCCTACAGGGGGAGCGCATTCCAAATGTAGGAGTGAGCCTGCTCGCGAAGAGGCCAGCCCGGGCAACACAAATCCAAGACAAAAAAAAACCGCTGACTGTCTCCAGTCCAGCGGTTTCTTTTTGCCCGGCCGCTTATTGCGCGGCGGCCTGCCCTTCCATCTTCTGGCGCAGGCTCAGCGGACGCATGTCAGTCCAGATTTCTTCAATGTAGGCCAGGCATTCCTTTTTCAGGCCGCTCTTGCCCACAGTGCGCCAGCCTTGCGGCACGGCTTTGTAGTCCGGCCAGATCGAGTATTGCTCTTCGTGGTTGACCACGACCTGAAAGAGGATGTCCTCGCGGTCGAATACTGACGTCATGCTGGTTCTCCATCGTTGTAAGGGTGGGCTGCACGCGGGATGCAGCCGGGTATGTAGAAAGAACGTTCGGCGCGGCGAAAAATTTACAGCGCAGCCGTTGCGGCGGCCAAAGCGCGACCGAAGATTTCCGCAACGCGGTCGATTTCGGCAGCAGTGATCACCAGCGGCGGCAGGAAACGCACCACCGCGCCATGGCGACCGCCCAGTTCCAGAATCAACCCACGCTTGAGGCATTCGCGCTGGACCAGCGGCGCCAGTCGCGCAAACGCCGGCGGATGACCGAGCGCATCGGGTGTGCCGTTCGGCTCGACCAACTCGACCCCGAGCATCAGGCCACGACCACGAATATCACCCAGTTGCGGGAAGTCGCGTTGCAGGATGCGCAAGTGCTCGCTGAGGCGCTCGCCCATGGCAGCAGCGTGTGCGCAGACCTTGTGCTCAACCAGATAACGCATCACCGCAGAACCGGCAGCCATGGCCATCTGATTGCCACGGAACGTGCCGGCGTGCGCACCCGGTTGCCAGGTGTCGAGCCAGTCGCGATAGACCACCACGGCCAACGGCAGGCTGCCGCCGATGGCTTTGGACAACACCACCACATCCGGGGTGATGCCGGCGTGTTCGAAGGCAAACATCTTGCCGGTGCGGGCGAAACCGCTCTGGATCTCGTCGACGATCAGCGCCACACCGGCCTTCTCGGTGATCCGGCGCAAGCCGCGCAACCACTCGATGTCTGCCGGAATCACACCGCCCTCGCCCTGCACAGCTTCGACGATCACTGCTGCGGGCAGTTGCACGCCGGCCTCGGGATCGTTGAGCAGGTTTTCCAGGTAACTCAGGTTGGCCTTTACCCCCGCCGCGCCACCGAGGCCGAACGGGCAACGGTAGTCATACGGGAACGGCATAAACTGCACGCCATTGCTGAGCAAGGCGCCCAACGGCTTTTTCGGCCCGAGGCTGCCCATCAGGCTCAACGCACCCTGGCTCATGCCGTGATAACCACCGGAGAACGACAGCACGGTGCTGCGCCCGGTCGCCGTGCGTACCAGCTTCAGCGCCGCTTCCACAGCATCGGTACCGGTCGGCCCGCAGAACTGGATTTTCGCTTGCGCCGCCAGGGCGGGCGGCAGCAGACCGAACAGATCCTGGACAAACTGATCCTTGACCGGCGTGGTCAGGTCGAGGGTGTGCAGCGGCAATTCATCGGCCAGTACCTGTTGGATCGCTTCGATCACCACCGGGTGGTTATGCCCCAGCGCCAGCGTGCCGGCACCGGCCAGGCAGTCGATAAAGGTGCGCCCTTCGACGTCTTCGACGTACAGGCCTTTGGCGCGTTTCAGGGCCAGCGGAATACGTCGTGGATAACTGCGGGCGTTGGATTCCTGTTGAGCCTGACGGGCCAGCAATGGCGATTCACTGAACTGGTACAACGTTTCGGCCGGCGCCGAAGTAACCCGAGCCGACGACTCTTCGATAAGGCTGGTGGCGACTGACATCTCTCGACCCCTCAATTGGCTATGGATAGTGACCAAAACAGCACACCGGACAGGTGCGCATTCCGATCACGGGGCGCACTTGCAGGTTTTCCTGTTCTGGAAACGCTTAAGGGGCCCGAGGATTTAGCCCGTGATCGAGTTGTCAGACCGGCGATGCCAACGGCTTGTGCATGGGCAGGGTCTGCAAGCCTTGGTATTCGACGGGCGGCGCAGACTCGCGATAACCCAGACGCCGATAAAAAGCGCGGCCGGTGCGCGTGCTGTTGAGGTCAGCGTGAAGCACTCCGCGAACCCGCAACCAGCCCTCCAGATCCTGCATCAGCGCCCGCCCGACGCCGCGCCGAAAGGATTCCGGCTGCACGTAACACAATGAAATGTCGCCACCGGCCTGGGCCATGCCGACACCGACCGGTTTGTCCGCCAGCAATGCGATACACAGATAGAAGTGCGGATCGGCGAGCCGGGCACTGATGAAATCGGCGGACTGCTGGCCGATCCAGTCACTGACCAGTGACGGGTGGTTACGGTGATCGAGTGCACAACCGATGCGGATCGAACGTTCGATGATGCGGCTGATGATACCGGCGTCGGCCAGGATGGCCGGACGAATGCAGATGGGTGCTTCCATGGCGCAGTTCCCTCAATCCATTGAGTCAAAGCTGCGTTGACCTTACGCCCAGGCCAAGCGGATAGCGAACGTCGAGAGGTTACATTTGATGTGCCTGGCGCGATTTCCTGTAGGAGCTGCCGAAGGCTGCGATCTTTTGATCTTGATCTTGAAAAACAAAATCAAAAG
>NZ_JBSVXS010000111.1:0-17621 GCF_054070155.1 Pseudomonas sp. SDT291_1_S447 | reverse complement strand
CGAGTAGTTTGCGAGAAGTACGCCGACGTGAAATATCGAGTCGAACTCAGATTCTGAAACAGATCAAAAGCCCCTCACCCTAGCCCTCTCCCAAAGGGAGAGGGGACTGATCGAGTAGTTTGCGAGAAGTACGCCGACGTGAAATATCGAGTCGAACTCAGATTCTCAAACAGATCAAAAGCCCCTCACCCTAGCCCTCTCCCGGAGGGAGAGGGGACTGAACGAGGTGTCTGGGCGAGCTACGCCGACGTGCGATACCGAGTCGAACTCAAGCTTTGAAAAGCCCACAAATCGGCTCCCTCTCCCTCGGGAGAGGGCTGGGGTGAGGGGCGAATCCACCACAAATCCAAAGCCGACCAAGCTGTGCCCCTCACCACTCAACAGGATGAGCGTTAGCTCGGCTGCGGCTTTTGATCTGTAAGGCGACGTCGGAAGGCTGAGTGGAGGGATTGATCCGGGCGTGGGAGCGCAGCGACCGTTTGGCGCAGCCAAACACAGCGAGAGGAGGTGCAGCGAAGCAAACCGTAGGCGCTGCGCCAGGATCGATCCCGGAGCGAAGGGACCCCGAGCCCCAGCGAGCGGGCCGCACGCAGGAGCAAGCCTTTTTGGTTACTTTTTCGGCGCCTGGAAAAAGTGACCCGCCGTAAGGGCGGAACCCTGATCAGCAACACCCGCAGCAACGGATATACCCCAAAAACCCCAAGAGCATGGTCGGCCCAAAGGCCGCCAAGCCCCGCTCGATCAATCCGCCAGCCAGCCGTATTCCCAGTAGCGCAGGTTATCGCCGCGCAACACGTAATCGCGCAGCACCACCTCACGCAATTCATCCCCCATGCGATAACTGGCATCCGGATCCGCCAGGTGCATGCGGATCGCTTGCAGCCATTCATCCGTACTGTTGGTCTTGATCCGCGTGCACGGCAAATAACCGCGATAGGCCTCGGTATCCGTGCAGATCACCGGGTAACCGCAGGCGCCGTATTCCAGCAGCCGCAAGTTGCTCTTGCAGTCGTTGAAGATATGGAACTCCAACGGTGCCAACGCGAGATCGAGGTTGAGGCTGGCCAGTTTCGCCGGGTACACGTCCAGGCCGATGACGCCATGGAACTCATGCATGTAGGGACGCAGGTCATCCGGGCACATGCCGAAAAACACCCAGTCGACTTCATTGGCCAACTCGCGCACGACATCGGCGATGACCGCGAGGTCGCCGTGGTGACTGGTGCCGCCGCCCCAGCCGACCCGGGGTTTCTTCGAGGTCCGACGCAGGCTGCGCAGGTGGCCCCACAAGTCCTTGGCCAACATGTTAGGGACGACACGAATGTCGTGGTGCATGTCCGACAGCACGTTGGCCAGCGGCGCGGTGGATACGACCGCGCGATCACACAGGCCGATCGCGCGGCGCACCATGCGCTCCATGTCCTGCTTGCTCGGCATGTTGCGAATGTGTGCATTGCGGTGGGGAACGTCGATGACATAGTCGTCGAGTTCGAAGATCCGTCGAGCGTTGAAGTACTTTTTCAGCGGAGGAATTTCATCGATGGCGTGCTCCGAGTAGCGTCCTTGCAGAACAATCACGTCGGGCGACTGACGCTCGATGTCGATGATCGACGGCAAGCCGTAGCAAATGCGCCCTTCTGCCCGATTGGCCGCTTCCAGCTCGATCATCGGCTGGCTCATGCGGTAATGGCCGATGGCGGAAGCGTTGATCGGCACCACCAGCAGATTGGGTAACTGTGCCTTGGAGAATGCACTCCACCCGGTGCGCAGGCCCGGCTCCAGACTGAAGTTGGTGGCGCCCACGCCCTGCAACGTCAGGTTGACGTTGTAGGCCGGGTCACGCGCAACCAGCGGCAGCCAGCGCTGGTAAAAGGTGTCCCTCTCCTCGATGTGCTGCGCTTCTTCCTCCGGTGTCGCCATCGCACTTGGCCGTGCACCCACGGCCAGGATGGCATGGGGGTTCAACACCACCAGATAACCGTCGCGGCCAACCCGCAGACACAGGTCCACGACATTGAGCGTTTGCTTGAGGTCCTGCTCGTCCAGCCCGCCGGCAGCTTCGAACACCGACTTGCGAATCATCAGGCAATCGCCGCCGACGGCACTCAGGTCATGCACCGCCTGCAGGCGATGCATGTACCCTTCCGACTGCACCGGTTGGCCATAGAACGGCAACCCGACCGGCCCGTTCAAGCCAAGAATCAGACCCGCGTGCAGCACGCCACCGTCCGGATTGAACAGCTTGGCGCCGACCACCCCGACCTCCGGACGCTGCGCATGATTGAGCAGTTCGTCGAGCCAATCGCTCTGGGTGATCACCGCAAAGGCATTGAGCATCAACACATACTCACCGCGCGCCTGGCTGACGGCAAAGTTGTGCACCGCTGCCGCGTTACCCTTTTGCGGGTAGCTGAGCACGCGAATCCGCTCGCTGCCCATTTGTGCCATACCGTCCAGCCACGCCAGCGCTTCGGCGCTTTTGCAGCCGTTGTCGACCAAGAGCAATTCGTACTCGGTGTAGGCGGTCTTCTCCAGCAGTGTCTCGACGCAGCGCTGCAACGCGGCAGTCTGGTCCTGCGTGACAATGACCACCGACACCAGTGGGCGCCGGGCATGGTGATAGTCGACGCGATTGAGCAGCCCGCTGTTACCGTCGCGGATTTCATGAGCGATGCCCAGACGTTGCAGATGCGCTGCGAGAATGCGCGGGCTTTGCTGCGCAACACCAGGATCAGTGAGCCATTGCGAGAGATCGAATTTCGACTCCAGCAACACCTCAGCAATGTGCCCGACCACTTGCAGGCCATCGCTTTCAACCATACGCCAAAGCACATCGTGGGGCGCGAGTTCGGCGAACGTCGAGGTAAAACCGCCAAGGGCCAGAAACCGTTCGCGCTGGAACGCCAAGGCACGCCCGACGTAGGGATAACTGCGCATGAGATCAAGGTTGAAATCAGGTTTGAACGCAGGCTCTGCCGACTCACCATCGCGCAGGCTGCCTTCGTCGCTGTACAGGCACGTCAACGCACTTGCGTGCGCAATGCGATCGGCCATCACCAACAACGCTGGCGCCACCGGGCAGTCACCTGGCTGCAGCAGATAAAACCAGTCGGCGCCTTCCAGTTGCGGCAGCAGAGCGTTGATCTGCTCCAGGCCGTCACCCTGCAACGGCATGTGGAACACCCGACCATCCAGCTTCGCTTCGCTGCAAGCTGTGGACAGCACCAGAACCAGCTCTGGCGGATAATCCTGAGCGGCGAGCGCATCAAGCGTACGTTCCAGACCATCGCGGCTGCCTTGGCCATCAATGATGATCGGCACGATGCGCGGCTGATGCGGCCAGCCTGCGAGGGTTTCCGGCAGCCATTGGCGCTGCGCCTCGGTCAACACCCGAACCGCCAGCCATTGTGCATAGAGTTCGCCGAAACTGAAGCTGTCGACACCGACCCCCAGCTCTTGACGGCTCTGCTTGGTGCCGAGGGTACGGCTCAGCGGCAGCTCTTCCCAGACCCGAGGCGACTCATCGGCCTTGGTCAACGGCACATAACGAACCCAGCCCGGCGCCGGTGCCGACTCGCCGCTGCGGACCTTGAGCATTTGCGAGATCCACTCGCGCTCGATCTCCGCCGCGTCTTTCATCGGTTGCTGCGCGCTCAGACGCTCGGGATAGAGACGTTCGGCACTCAGCACGTTGTTGGAGACCAACAGGTTGCCGCGCCGCAGCAAACAGACGTACAAGGCAAAATCCAGCGTCGCGACGAAGCAGGCTCCGTCCTCGGTCAGGGCCGGCAGCAGTTCGGCGACGTCGGCGCGCCGGAACATTGCGCTGCTGAAACCGCCGAGCACGTTGACTGGAAATTTTTCGAAGATGCTTAGTACATCGTCGCCTTTGAGCAAGCCACTGGCTGGCGACAACGAGCTGTTTTCCAGACGCGCGGGCAGGATGATGTCGTTGGCATCCCACAACAACCTTTGCGCGACTACCAGACTGACTTCTTCGCGCCGCAGCTCGTGGGCTTGCTGTTCGATACAGGCCGAATACAGCAGGTCATCGTCACACAGGAATTTGATGAACTCACCCCGGGCTTGCTCAAGGCAGGCCTTCAGGTTGCCGACCAGCCCCAGCGTTCGCGGGTTGCGCACGTAACGCACTGCGAACCCGGTCTGCTCTGTCACCTGTGTAACGATGTCTTCGATCTCGTGGCCACGATTGTCATCGCACACGATGATTTCAAGATTGGCGTAATTCTGGCTGACGGCGCTGTTCAGCGTCCGCTCGAAAAAGCGCGGATTGAAGGCGGGAATGACGAGGCTGACAAGAGGAAGTGAATTCACGGCGGGCTCACAGGCGGTACGAGCCCGCTCGAAAAAGCGAGCCCTTGAAACCGCTAAAAAACATAACTGAGGGGCAGGCCAAACGGGCGCTTACACGCCCGCTGACGGTCAGATCTTGTTGAACAGACCTAACTGGCTGATCTTGCTGAACGCCAGTTGCGAAGCTTGCAACATGGTTTGCTGCAAGGTCAGACGAGTCATCACTTCGGCCGGATCCGAATCACGGATCGAACCTTGGGTAGTGGTGTTCGCGGTGCTCAGACTGTCATTGGTGATGGCTTGCATATCCAGAGCCTGACCACGGGCACCGATCTCGGTGACCGCGTTGCCGATTTGATTGTTGGCCGCATCGATGTTGCCGATACCCGCCTCCATCGCGCCCTGGAATTTCTGCTTGGCCACCGGATCACCATCGATCGGAGTGTTCAACGCCGTGATCATCTGGCCCAGGGTGTCGAGCACGTTCTGGGTCTGGTGGTCGTTCGGCTGGATCGAAAACTGATCACCGGCAGCCGGGGCAGCGCCGAGTGCGAACGTGACGCCCGCCGCGGTAGCGTTGTTACCGACGATAGTGCCCGAAGACACGGGTTTGCTGTCGGCAGTGACCGGCGCTGCGTACAGATCGAACGCGGTGGCGCTGGTGAACTTGAGGACGGCGCCGCCCTGCGGGAATGCCGCAGTGTAGGCAGCCTGATCAGTGATGCTGGAACCGGTGATCACCGCGCTCGACGGGTTGCCCGGGCTGCGCGTGGTGGTGAACGAGTCGGGTGCGGTCGACAACTGGAAGCTGTGGCCGGCAATCACCGCGTCCGGGTTGGTGTCGCCGGTCTTCAAGTTGATATTCAACTTCATGTCGACGCCACGGAAGCTGACCGTCTGGTTGGCACCGCTGCTGTTGCTGACCAGACCGTTCTGGCTCGCTTCAGCGGTCACGTCGTTGCCCAGGGCATCAGTGATTTTCAGTTGGGTGCTGCTGAGGAAGCTGACGGTGTACGGCTGGCCGGCAGTGAATTTGGAATCATAGGTGGCAGCAGTGCCGACCGTACCGTTGGACAGCACAACGCGGCCGTCATCCACGGCTGGCGCCGTCATGGTGACGTTGGTGCGCGCGGTATTGATGGTCTGCTGGAAAGCGGCCCAACCGGTGGTGTTGGTGCCAACCGTCATGCCGTCGCCAATGCCCAGATTGATCGTGGTCTGGTCACCGTTGTAGGTGTAGGTGCCGTCGGCATTCTGCGAGTACGGCGCGGTATCGGTTTTCGAACCGGAGAACAGGTAATTGCCGCTGGCATCCTTGGAGTTCATCAGGCCCAGCACTTGTTGCTGGATCTGGCCGAGCTCCGACGCGTAAGCCTGGCGGTCCTTGTCGGTGGCCGTGCCGTTGTTGGCCGCCAGGGCAAGCTCCTTGGCGCGTGCCAGTGCGGTAGTGATGGAGTCCAGCGTGGACTCCTGCACGGTCAACGCACTTTTGGTGGTATCAACGTTGGTCTTGTACTGATCCAGCATCGCCGCCTGCTGACCCAGTTGCAGCAAACGACCGGCACCGACCGGATCATCCGCGGCAGTGTTGATGCGCGTCAGGCTGCTCGCCTCGCTGGCGCTGGCAACAGCCTTGTTGAAGTTACGCTGATAGTCCGACGCTTGCGTGCCGTAATACTGGGCGGTGGAAATGCGCATGAATTACGACTCCTTAAAGGCTGTTGATCAGCGTGGCGAAAGTTTCCTGCGCAGCTTTGATGATCTGCGAAGACGCTGTGTAGTACTGCTGGTATTTGACCAGGTTGCCGGTTTCTTCATCCAGGTTGACCCCGGACAGCGAATCGCGGGCGCCTTTGGCATTGTCCAGAATCGCTGTGGTCGCGGTGCTGTCGGACTTGCCTTGAGCGGTCTTGGTGCCGACGTTGGTCACCAGCTTGTTGTAGCCGTCAGTCAGGCTGATGCCCTTGCTGGCCGAACCGGTGTCGATGGTCTGCTTGGTTTGCAGGGCGACCAGCGATTGCGCGTTGCGGTTGTCCGAAGACGCCGCACCGGTCAGATTCATGGTGAAGGACTCGCCCGACTTCGGCGTGCCGCCGACGGTGGTCTGCACGGTGAAGGTTTTCTGCACGTTCGGCGTGACGCTGGTGTCCAGCACCGGGTTGCCGCTGGCATCGACGATGCCGACTTTCAGATCCAGCGTGTTCGTTTGACCGGGAACGATAGTGCCGCTGCTGATGAGGCCGCCCTTGGCATCCACAAATTTGTAAGACTGGCTGCCGCCCGTGACGTCACCAAACACCAGTTTGACCGGCGTCGAATTCTTCAGTGCCGCCTGCATGTCAGCCTGGGCAGTCGGGTTGTAGATATCGATCTTGTCGCTGAGCGTCGGCTGCGTGTAAGTCCCCAGGCCGGCAGCGCTGGCCACACCGGTCAACGGACCGGCCGCAGCGACTTTCTTCGGATCGGTGAGCACCGTCTGGATGCTCGCGGCGGCATTGCGGGTCGGCGTCACTTTGAAGCTGTCACCGGCGCTCAACGCCCCACCTTTGAGCGCGAGGGTGAAACCGTCGATCACTGGCGGTGGATTGGTGGTGGTGCTGAAGGTGCCCAGATCGGTGCCGTCGGAACGCTTGACCGAGTAGTCGGTGGCGCTGGTGAACGTCACCTGATAATCGCTGGTGGTCAGCTTGCCGGTGTCCTTGATGGTGACGTCGAGGTTGCCCGAGCCTGCGCTGTTGCCATCCTTCGCGATGCTGCGCTGGCTGATCAGCGCGGCACTGTTGATGTTGTTGAAAATCGCAGCGCCGAAGTCACCGTTCTTGTCGATGCCCTGGGCTTGCTGGCTGTTGATCTGATCGGCGATCACCAGCGCCACTCGGCCCAGTTCGTTGAGCGACGGATCGAGAACTTCTTTGCGATAGGTCAGCAGACCACCGATTTCGCCACCGCTGATCACCGAGGTGATGTCGATGGTGCTCGAACCGCGATCCATCTGGATGCCCATGCGCGATGGGTCATCCTTGAGCGGCACAGTGCTCAGGGAATTGGCGGAGTTGCCAATGACCAGTGGCTGGCCGCTGCCGACGTAGATGTCGAAGCTGGTGCCACGCTCGACGACCTGCGCGCCGGTCAGCTCGGACAACTGGCGCACGGCTTCGTTACGGCTGTCGAGCAGATCGTTCGGCGCCCCACCACTGGTGGAGATCTCGCCGATCTTCTGGTTCAGGTTGGCAATCGAGGTGGCCAGTTTGTTCACCTGGGCTGCCATGTCGCCAAGGCTGCCATTGATGGTGGTGTTCTGGTCGTTGAGCTGTTTGGCGATCGAGTTGAAACGGCTGGTCAGCGCCTGCGCACCGGTCAGCACCGATTGACGCGAGGTGTCATCGGTCGCAGACGTCGAAACGCCCTGCATCGAGGTGAAGAATTTTTGCAGTACACCGGTGAGGCCGGTGTTGGTGTCGGACAGCATGGAGTCCAGCGGCGTGGCCTGAGCCAGGTACGAGGCCGCTTCGCTGTTGAGCGAGGTCGCCGTGTGCAGTTGGGATTCCAGGTAGGAGTTGTACACCCGACGCACGTCAGCCAGGGTTGTACCCGTGCCGATGAAAACGCTGCCGTACTGTTGCGAGGATTTGGTGCCCTGCACGGTTTGCTGACGTGAATAACCGGCGGTGTCGACGTTGGCAATGTTGTTGCCTGTCGTAGCCAAAGAGGACTGGCTGGCCGACAGTCCCGACATCCCGATATTGAGCAAACTCATGGTTCAGACCTTATACCTTGTGCCTTATAAAGGCGTGGTGGATACACCCGCCGCAGCGTAGTTTTGGAAACTGTTCATCTGCTTGGCAATCTGCGAAATCTTGCTTGCGTAGTTCGGGTCGGTGGCGTAACCGGCCTTTTGCAACTCGCGTACAAACTGTTCTGGGTTATCGGCAGACTTCACGACATCTTGATAGCGATTATTGGACTGCAGCAAAGTCACCAGATCGTGGAAGCTGTCCTTGTACGAGGCATAGGAACGGAACTCGGCCGTCTCCTTGACCATCTCGCCATTGCGGAACTCGCTGGTGATCGCCCGGGCCGAATCGCCCTTCCAGTTGCTGCTCGCCTTGATGCCGAAAAGGTTGTGGCTGCTACTGCCATCCTGGGCGCGCATGACCGACTTGCCCCAACCGGTTTCCAACGCAGCCTGCGCCACCAGATAACGCGGATCGACGCCGATGCGGTCGGCAGCTTCCTTGGCCATCGGCAGCATGGTGTTGACGAACTCGTCGGCGGAACTGAAGGCTTTCTTCGCCGGCGCGAGCGGAATCTGCGCCATGGCGCGACCGTAGACCTGCATCTGGCCGCCAGAGGCTTTTTCGCCCTCGGCGCGCGCCAGCCAGTCGCCGTTGTACAGCGGCCCGGCACCGGTCGTGGCTGCGGTCGTGGCGCGCTGCGGCAATTGCGTTGCGACTGCCGGTGTGGCCGACGGCACTAGCCCGGCGAGCAAACGATCAGCCAGTTTCGGCGGCAAGGCCAGACGACGCTGGTTGATCATTTCCATGTCATTGCGATGAGCGAGTTGCGTGTTCGGCGCATTCACCGAGCGCGACGCCCACAACGGGCGCTCGCCATTGAGACGCGACAACGGGCCGTTGGTGGCAACGGTGCCAGCGGCAACAGGTGTGACCACGGCCGCGGCTTTTGCCTTGGCCTCTTCCTGCTTGGCGGCGGACGCAGCAGCGGCTTCGCCCGGCGCCAGCGGTTTGTTCTTCGACATCTGTCGCATCAGCACGTCGGCAAGACCAATACCACCGCCTTCGCGGGACATGGAAACGGCCAGTTGCTGGTCGTACATTTCCTGATACTGCTTGGCCGCCGGCGTGTTGAGCGGGTTGTCTTCACCCAAGGCATTGGTCGCCGAGCGCATCGATTTGAGCATTTCGCCGAGGAACAGCGATTCGAATTCCTGCGCCACTTTGCGCAGGTTCGCATCACTGTTCTTGTCGCCGACCTTGAGCTGATTCAGGCGATTGAGGTCCGAGTACGAACCCGAATCGCTGCTGCTGACCAGACCGCTTTTGCGCATATCCATAAGGGTCGGCCTCAGATCACGATCAGGTCGGCTTGCAACGCGCCGGCCTGCTTCAAGGCTTCGAGGATCGCCATCAAGTCACCCGGTGCCGCGCCGACCTGATTCACCGCACGCACGATCTCGTCGAGGGTGGTGCCCGGGCCGAACTTGAACATCGGTTTGGCTTCCTGCTCGGCATTCACCCGCGAGCGCGGCACAACAGCCGTCTGACCGTTGGACAGAGGGCCGGGCTGGCTGACGATCGGGTCTTCGGTGATCGTTACCGTCAGACTGCCGTGGGTCACGGCGGCTGGTGACACTTTCACGTTCTGACCAATGACGATGGTACCGGTACGCGAGTTGATGATGACTTTCGCCACCGCCTGACCCGGGTCGACTTCAAGGTTTTCCAGGATCGACAAGTAGTCGACGCGCTGACTCGGATCGAGCGGCGCAGTGACACGGATCGAACCGCCGTCGATGGCTTGCGCGACGCCAGGGCCGAGCATGTCGTTGATCTTGTCGACGATACGTTTGGCAGTGGTGAAGTCGGAGCGATTGAGGTTCAGCGTCAGGCTGTTGCCCTGGTTGAAACCGCTCGGCACCGAGCGCTCCACCGAGGCACCGCCCGGGATACGACCGGCCGACGGAACGTTGACGGTGATCTTCGAACCGTCACGACCTTCGGCGTCGAAACCACCGACGACAAGGTTGCCCTGAGCGACCGCGTAGACGTTGCCGTCGATACCCTTGAGCGGGGTCAGCAGCAGTGTGCCGCCGCGCAAGCTCTTGGAGTTACCGATCGAGGACACAGTAATGTCGACCTGCTGACCTGGCTTGGCGAACGCCGGCAAATCGGCACTGATCGACACCGCCGCGACGTTTTTCAACTGCACGTTGCCCGATCCCGGCGGCACCTTGATGCCGAACTGCGAGAGCATGTTGTTGAAGGTCTGCAGGGTGAACGGGGTTTGCGTCGTCTGGTCGCCGGTGCCGTTAAGCCCGACCACCAGGCCGTAACCGATCAACTGGTTGGAACGCACGCCGGAAATGCTGGCGATATCTTTCAGCCGCTCGGCGTGGGCACCAAAGGCTGCGGACATCAGCGCCGCAGCCAGCATGAGGCTCTTGAAATTCAACGTAGCCACCTAGAAAGGGAACAGCGGGCTGAGGAAGAAACGGTCGAACCAGCCTGGCTGACTCGTATCGGCAAACGCGCCGGTACCCGAGTAGGTGATGCGTGCATCGGCGACCCGGGTCGACGACACGGTGTTGTCCGTGGCGATGTCATCGGCGCGTACCAGGCCGGCGATGCGCACCAGTTCGTCACCGGTGTTCAGCGTCAGCCACTTCTCGCCCCGCACGGCGATGATGCCGTTGGGCAGCACGTCAGCCACGGTCACGGTGATCGAACCGGTCAGGCTGTTGCTCTGCCCGGACTTGGCGTCGCCCTTGGTCGAGCGGTCGGCGCTATAGCCGGCGTTCAGACTCAGGTCGTTGCCGCCGATCGGGTTGTTCGTGGTCAGGCTGGAGCCGAACAACGAGGTCAGACCGACCTTGTTATCGCTGTTCTTGTCCATCTGCGAGTTGGCGTTCTTGCTCGCCTGTGTGCGCTCATTCAGGGTGATGGTGATGATGTCACCAACCCGGAAAGCCTTGCGGTCGCTGTACAGGTTCTGCTCGAAACCGGCCTGATAGATCGAGCCGTTATTGGCCGCAGCCGGCAACGGTGTGCGCGGCAACACCGGGGCGTAGTAAGGGTCATTGGGCTTGGGCGTCGGGGCGACGCAGCCCGCGAGCGAGACGACCCCACTCAATGCCAGAACAGATACAAAGCGATTCATGACCCTACCTCACGGTGCTGCAGGCGACCTCATGGCCGCCTCATAGACTTGATTACAGATTCTGCGTTACGAACGAGAGCATCTGGTCAGCGGTGGAGATCACCTTGGAGTTCATCTCGTAAGCGCGCTGAGTGGTGATCATGTTGACCATCTCTTCAACAGTGCTGACGTTGGAGGTTTCCAGGGTGTTCTGCAGGGTGGTACCGAAACCGGCCAGACCCGGGGTGCCAACTTGCGGCGCGCCGGAAGCGGCAGTTTCCAGGAACAGGTTGTTGCCCACGGCTTGCAGACCGGCCGGGTTGATGAAGTCAGCGGTTTGCAGGTTGCCGATCACCTGCGACGCGGCGTTGCCAGCGACAGTGATGGACACCGTGCCGTCACGGCCGACGGTGAAGGTCTGGGCATCGTTCGGGATGACAATGGCCGGTTCCAGTGCGAAACCGCTGGCGTTGACGATCTGGCCATTGGAGTCGAGGTGGAAAGTACCGTCACGGGTGTACGACGTGGTGCCGTCCGGCTGCAGAATCTGGAAGAAACCGCGACCGTCGATGGCCATGTCCAGCGGCTGCTCGGTGGTTTGCAGGCTACCGGCGGTGAAGTTTTTCTGGGTGCCGACGATGCGCACACCGGTACCCAGTTGCAGACCCGACGGCAGTTCGCTGTCCTGGGTCGACTGAGCGCCTGGCTGACGCTTGATCTGATACAGCAAGTCCTGGAACTCGGCGCGATCACGTTTGAAACCCGTGGTCGACACGTTTGCCAGGTTGTTGGAAATGGTGGTCAGGTTGGTGTCCTGGGCGGACAGACCGGTTTTGGCAACCCATAGAGCCGGAAGCATTCGATTCTCCTCGTGCGCCTGTTTTTCGGCGCGACGTTCTGATAATTAGCTGATCTGCAAGACCCGAGCCATGGCCTGGTCGTCGTCTTTGGCGGTGTTCATCATCTTGACGTGCAACTCGAACTGCTTGGCCAAGGCCAGCACCGAGGTCATCTCTTCCACGGCATTGACGTTGCTCGACTCAAGGAAACCCGACACCAGTTTGACGTTGGCATCGGCCTGCGCCGGCTGGCCGTCCTTGGTGTAGATCGAGCCGTCGAGGCCCTTGTTCATGTTCTTGATGTCCGGGTTGACCAGTTTGATCCGGTCGACTTCCGCCATGACGCGCGGGCCTTCGCCCATCGCACGAATACTGATGGTGCCGTCTTCACCGACTTCGATCTGCTGCTCTGGCGGTACGGCGATCGGACCGCCGTTGCCGATCACCGGCATGCCGTTGCCGGCGCGCAGAACGCCGAGGGCGTCGACGTTGAGGCTGCCGGTGCGCACGTAGCTTTCGCCGCCGTTAGGGTTCTGCACGGCAATGAAACCGTTGCCGGTCACCGCGACGTCGAGGTCACGACCGGTCTGCACCAGCGAGCCCGGGGTGAAGTCGGTGGCGGGCCGTTCGCTCATGGCAAACGCACGCGCCGGAAAGCTGTCACCGAACACCGGCATCGAACGCGCCTGCTCCAGGTCGCGCTGAAAACCGTTGGTGGAGATGTTCGCCAGGTTGTTGGCATGCGCCTTTTGCGCCAGCGCATTCTGGCTGGCGCCGGTCATTGCCACATAAAGGTACTTGTCCACACTCTTTCCTCTGCATGCCGGACGTTTGCCGCCCACCGCTGTACTGCTGAGCCATAAGCAATTTGCAGACCAACTTTTTTCTGGCGCACAAAGGCCCGGTAAACAAAGGACTTGGGGATGTTGCAGGGGAATTTGAAATGTATCGAAGTCGAAAAACCGGCGGTGTTATGCCGCTTGGCGGCAAAAGATCAAAAGAATGATCGTTCCCACGCTCCGCGTGGGAATGCCTCAATGGACGCTCTGCGTCCGCTTTGGGACGCGGAGCGTCCCGGGCTGCATTCCCACGCAGAGCGTGGGAACGATCACGTGCTGCCCGGCTCTTTGCCGACTTCGTATTCACGCAGCTTATTGGCAATGGTTGTATGCGAAACCCCCAACCGCTTGCCCAACTGCCGGCTGCTCGGATGCTCGGAATACAACCGCTCCAGCACCGCTTTCTCGAAGCGCCCGACAATCTCGTCCAGCCCCCCCTCCAGCGAAAAATCGCCAAGCGGCTGACGCACGCCGTAATCCGGCAGACGAATATGTTCGGCCTTCACCGTGCCGCCGTCGCACAGCGAAACCGCCTGGAACAGCACGTTCTCCAGTTGCCGCACGTTGCCCGGCCAGTGGTAATGACTGAGCCGATCCATCGCCGCTGGCGCCAGTTTCGGCAGCGAACAGCCGATCTGCCGACTGGCTTGGTCGAGAAAATGCTCAACCAGTGGGGTCAAGCCGTCGAGGCATTCACGCAGCGGCGGGATGTGCAAGGAGAGCACGTTCAAGCGGTGATACAGATCCTGGCGAAACTCACCGCGCGCGCACAGCTCCGACAAGTCGACCTGCGTCGCACAGATGACCCGCACATCCAGATAAACCTCTTCATCACTGCCGACCCGGCGAAAGCAACCGTCCTGCAAAAAGCGCAGCAACTTCACTTGAAGACGCGGGCTCATCTCACCGACACCGTCAAGAAACAGCGTGCCGCCCGCCGTCAATTCCAGCAGCCCGAGCTTGCCTTCGGCGCGTGCACCTTCGAACGCGCCCGGGCCGTAACCGAACAACTCGGTCTCGGCCATCGACTCCGGCAAACCTGCGCAGTTGAGCGCCATCAACGGCGACTGCCCGCGCGGACTGGCGAGGTGGCAAGCGCGTGCGAGCAATTCCTTACCGGTGCCGGTTTCGCCTTCAATCAATAGCGGCGCATCCAGCGGGGCCATACGCCGCGCTTCACGCACCACAGCCGCCATCACTTTCGAGCTCTGGAAGATGCTGTCGAAACCACGCAGTTCCTGCTTACGCACGTTATAGATACGCTCGCCAACGCGGTCGGCGCGATGCAAGGTCAGCACCGCGCCGGCCATGGCTTCGCTATCGTCGTGTTCCGATTGCAGCGGCGCGATGTCAGCCAGAAAGATGTCGCCCTTGACCTTGACCCGCATGCCGTTGATTCGCGATTTATTCGCGCGCACCAGTTCCGGCAAGTCGAAATCTTCGGCATAACGCGACAGCGGAATCCCCGGCACTTCATCGACCCGCACGCCGAGCAACTGCGCCGCCGCACGGTTGGCCGCCACGATCGAGCCACCCATGTCGATCGACAGCACCGGAAACTCCAGCGCGCCGAGCAGCGCATTCAACTCCATGTGCCGACGCTCGCTGGGCATCAGCCCTACCCGTTTGACGCCGAACACCCCGGCGATCGCCTCGAACTTTGGACGAAGCGCCTGGAACTGAATGTTGATCAGGTTCGGGCAGTGCAGGTAGATCGCATTGCCATGCTCACCACCGACCTCACCGCGCGCGACGTTGATCCCGTAGGCGACCAACAGGTTGAGGATGTCGCGCAGGATGCCGATGCGGTTCTGGCAGTGGACTTTGATGCGCATATATAAGGCCCGACAAGATTGGGAGTTGAATACCGACCCTGTGGGAGCGAGCTTGCTCGCGAAGGCGTCAGCACATCCAACATTGATGTGTCAGACCCAGCGCTTTCGCGAGCAAGCTCGCTCCCACAGGGTATTGCGGTGCGCCCGAAGCTCATTTTTCTGTCGAGGCACACAGATAGTTGTCAAGATTATGTGACAGCCACCCAGCTTTTCAAACCTGAAAATCACCGAAAATGCGCGATGACGAGCAAAGCGTAACGATAACTTTACGAATTAACGAGAAATTTCCTACGCGCAGGCCATTCAACCTGCTGCACATCAACCCGCTCTCAGGTAATTCTGAGTCCATCGCTGGACATAACAAGAACGAATTCCCCTAGCAGGAGAGCAGTATGAAGCAGACGCAATACGTGGCCCGCGAGCCCGATGCGCAAGGTTTTATCGACTACCCCGCCGAAGAACACGCGGTGTGGAACACGCTGATCACTCGCCAGCTGAAAGTGATTGAAGGGCGTGCCTGCCAGGAGTATCTGGACGGTATCGAAAAACTCGGTCTGCCCCACGACCGCATTCCGCAACTCGGCGAGATCAACAAGGTGCTCGGCGAGACCACCGGTTGGCAGGTCGCCCGAGTTCCGGCACTGATTCCCTTCCAGACCTTTTTCGAACTGCTGGCCAGCAAGCAATTTCCGGTCGCTACATTCATTCGCACCCGCGAAGAGCTGGATTACCTGCAAGAGCCGGATATTTTCCACGAGATCTTTGGTCACTGCCCGCTGCTGACCAACCCGTATTTCGCCGAATTCACCCACACCTACGGCAAGCTCGGTCTGCAAGCGACCAAAGAAGAACGCGTGTACCTGGCGCGCCTGTACTGGATGACCATCGAGTTCGGCCTGGTCGATACCCCGCAAGGCAAACGCATCTACGGTGGCGGCATCCTGTCCTCGCCAAAAGAAACCGTTTACTCGCTGTCGGACGAACCCGAGCATCAGGCCTTCGACCCGCTCGAAGCCATGCGCACGCCGTATCGCATCGACATCCTGCAACCGCTGTACTTTGTCCTGCCGAACCTCAAGCGTCTGTTCGACGTGGCCCATGAAGACATCATGGCCATGGTTCGCCAAGGCATGCAGCTGGGTCTGCACGCACCGAAATTTCCGCCGAAACCGAAAGCCGCGTGAACCGCGACTTTTGTTGACAATTGAGCCTGTCCGTCACCGCCACTTTGGTTTAGCGTGACGGCATTGACGGCTCAAACGCTTTAATAAAAAAAACACACTCGATTTCAGGAATACGCCATGTCCACTTTGAACCAAGCCCACTGCGAAGCCTGCCGCGCCGATGCGCCACAAGTCAGCGACGAAGAACTGCCGATCCTGATCAAGCAGATCCCTGACTGGAACATCGAAGTACGCGACAGCATCATGCAACTGGAGAAGGTCTTCCTGTTCAAGAACTTCAAGCACGCGCTGGCCTTCACCAACGCTGTCGGCGAGATCTCCGAGGCCGAAGGTCACCATCCGGGCCTGCTGACCGAGTGGGGCAAAGTCACCGTTACCTGGTGGAGCCACTCGATCAAAGGCCTGCACCGCAACGACTTCATCATGGCCGCACGCACTGACGAAGTGGCCAAGACTGCAGAAGGACGCAAGTAATGCATTTCGACGCCATCGGCCGGGTACCCGGCGACCCGATCCTCGGTTTGATGGAGGCGTATGCGCAGGACAGCAACCCGCGCAAATTCGACTTGGGCGTTGGCGTCTACAAGGATGCCCAGGGCCTGACGCCGATCCCGGAAGCGGTGAAAATCGCTGAAGCGCGCCTCGTCGAAAGCCAGGACACCAAGATTTACATCGGTGGCCACGGCAACCCGCTGTTCGGCAAAGTCATCAATGAGCTGGTGCTTGGCGCCGACTCGAAGCTGATCGCCGAACAACGTGCCGGCGCCACCCAGACCCCGGGCGGCACCGGTGCCCTGCGTCTGGCGGCCGACTTCATCGCCCAGTGCCTGCCGGGCAAAGGCGTGTGGCTGAGCAACCCGACCTGGCCGATCCATGAAACGATTTTCGCCGCGGCCGGTGTCAAGGTCAGTCACTACCCGTACGTGGGTAGCGACAATCGCCTCGACGTCGAAGCCATGCTCGCCGTGCTCAATGAAGTGCCGAAAGGCGATGTGGTGCTGCTCCACGCGTGCTGCCACAACCCGACCGGTTTCGATTTGAATCATGACGACTGGCAGCGTGTGCTCGACGTGGTGCGCAGCCGCAACCTGCTGCCGCTGATCGACTTTGCCTACCAGGGCTTTGGCGATGGTCTGGAACAGGATGCGTGGTCGACCCGGTTGTTCGCGGCAGAAGTGCCCGAGTTGCTGATCACCAGTTCCTGCTCGAAGAACTTCGGCCTGTACCGCGATCGTACCGGCGCGCTGATCGTCTGCGCGAAAAGCGCCGACAAACTTATCGACATCCGCAGCCAACTGGCCAATATCGCCCGCAACCTGTGGTCGACGCCTCCGGATCACGGTGCGGCGGTGGTCGCGACCATCCTCGCCGATCCAGAGCTGAAAGCGCGTTGGGCCGATGAAGTGGAAGCGATGCGCCTGCGGATTGCGCAACTGCGCAACGGCTTGGTTGAAGCACTGGAACCGCATGGCCTGCGCGAGCGTTTTGCACACATTGGCGTGCAGCGCGGCATGTTCTCTTACACCGGGCTGTCGCCGGAGCAAGTGAAACAATTGCGTGAGCACCACAGCGTGTACATGGTCAGCTCGGGCCGGGCGAACGTCGCCGGTATCGACGCTACGCGCCTCGCCCTGCTGGCCGAAGCCATCGCCAGCGTCTGCAAATAGTCAAAGCACCGCAGTACCCCTGTAGGAGTGAGCCTGCTCGCGATAGCGGTGTATCAGCCAGCATCTT
>NZ_JBSVXS010000110.1:0-17796 GCF_054070155.1 Pseudomonas sp. SDT291_1_S447 | reverse complement strand
GGGAACGCATTCCAATGTAGGAGTGAGCCTGCTCGCGATAGCGATTCGTCAGGCGACCTGATCAGAAGGTCTGCCCCAGATTCAGATAGACCGCCTGCTCATTCGCATCATTCAACCCATAACTGAAATTCAGCGGCCCCAGCGGCGTGTCGAAACCGATAAACACGCTCGCGGCGTTGATGTAGCCACTGTCGAACTCATTGTCGTTGTTCCACGCCCGCCCACGCTCCAGCGAGGCGCCGGCATACAGCGGGAAATCCAGCGGCAGATACGAACGCGGCGTCAACCGGCGGTAGTACACCGCGCGCATCAGGCTGATGTTCTGTCCGGAAATCGCGTCTTCACGGAAGCCCGACAACTGCCGCGCACCGCCGAGCAGGAAGCTTGAGGTCACCACATTGGCATCATCCAGCGTGCGCCCGTAGCGCCCACCGAGAATCAGCGTATCCGGGCCATGGCTCATGGCTTTGTCGATTTTAAAGTCCCACTGTCGATAACGCGTGTCCGACCCCAGGCCCGGTTCAAACTGCGTCAGCGTCAGGCTGACGTCCTTGCCTTCGTGAGGGAAGTACACGTTATCCAGTGAGTCGTACGAATACTTCAGGGCATAGAAACCTTCGTTGAAGTTTTCACTCGGCAGATCCTGATCGCCAATGCGTACATCGGCCTTGCCCCACGCTTCACCGACGCCGAAACGTACTTCGCCGTTGTTGCCGATCTGTCGACCGAAGTTGAGGCCGAAACCGTAACGCTCGACGCGATACTGCGCGATCGGATCGTTGTCGAGCACCGCTTCAACGTTCTGCGCTTCGAACGAAGCATACGGCGCGACGAAGTAGCGCGAACCGACGTCCAGCGGTTGATAGAACTCGGTGTACAGCTCTTGTTTATCGCCAATCTGCGCACGGGTCAGCCATTCCGCGCCGAGGCGGTTGATGCCGTTGATGCGATAGCTGGCACCGAGGTTGAAGGCGCTGTCGCCACGCATGTCGTCCGACAGGTTGAGGCCGACCCGCAAGTAATCGGTGCCGCTGCGCTTGCCCCGAGCACTGATCACCAAGGTGTGATCCTCGCCCTTGTGCACCACGCGGTATTGCACCTGCTCGAAGTAGTCGAGGCCATACAAGGTGCCCATGTCCGAATGCAGGCGCCCCAGATCCAGTGGCTCGCCGATGTGCTGGCGGATGTAATAGCGAATGACATCGTCGTCGACCTTCGAGTCGTTCTCGACGCGGATCGCGGTGATGATCGGCGTACGCTGCCCCGGTGAGCGCGCGGCGTTCAGTTCGGCGTCCTGAGACTCGTCGGGTTTGAGCTGCGCGAGGCGCGCGTCGAGGATTCGGGTCGCCCGGTAACCGGCGTCGATCATCTCCTGGGCTTTACCGAAATCAGTGACGCCGAACGCCGCCAGCGCGGGCTGAATCAGCACATCGGAGGATTTCAGCGCGGCCAGTTGTTCTTCGGAGTTACTGCGGGTCATCAGGGTGATCGACTGGTTCAGCACGTCGACCACGGTGGTCAATTGTTTGCGATTGCGCAGCGGGGTGCCGATATCGACGACGATGGCCACGTCCACGCCCATTTCCCGCGCGACATCGAGGGGAATGTTGTCGGTCATGCCGCCGTCGACCAGTAGCCGGCCATTGAGTTCGACCGGGGCGAACACCGCCGGGATCGACATGCTCGCGCGGATCACCTGCGGCAAGTGGCCTTTGCGGAACACCACTTTTTCGCCATTGGAAATGTCGGTGGCGACGGCGCGGAACGGGATTGGCAGTTTGTCGAAGTCCCGGGTGTCGCTGGTGTGGGCCAGCAGGCTTTCCAGCAGCAGCGCGAGGTTCTGACCCTGAATCACGCCCAGTGGCAGGCCGAGACTGCCGTCGTCACGGAAGCTGAGTTTCTGTTTCACCAGGAAGTCGCGGTCATCCTGCTTGCGCCGAAACGGCACGTCTTCGCGCGGTGGGGCGTCGGACAATGCGGCTTGCCAATCGATGTTCAGCGCGAGTTTTTCCAGTTCATCAATCTTGTAGCCCGAGGCGTACAGACCGCCGATCACTGCGCCCATGCTGGTGCCGGCGATCGCGTCGATTTTGATGCCTTGCTCTTCCAACGCCTTGAGCACGCCGATGTGCGCCAATCCGCGCGCGGCGCCGCCGGACAGCACCAGACCGACTTTCGGTCGCGGCGCCTCACTGGCATGGACAAGCAGAGGAAGGAAACCAAGCAGCAGGCAGAACAGCAGACGGCGCATTGTGAGTCTCGGGGCAAGCGTTAAAGCCGGCTATTATAGCGGCGCCCTCTGTCTCAGGAGTTTCAGCAAACATGACTGTCGCAAAAGCAGAAGTTGTCATCACCTATTGCACTCAGTGCCAATGGCTGCTGCGCGCCGCGTGGCTGGCGCAGGAACTGCTCAGCACCTTTGCCGATGACCTCGGCAAAGTCTCGTTGGTGCCGGGCACTGGCGGGGTATTTCACATCACCTGCGCCGGCGTGCAGATCTGGGAACGCAAGGACGACGGTGGGTTTCCCGAGGCCAAGGTGTTGAAACAGCGGGTTCGCGATCAGATTGATCCTGACCGCGACCTCGGCCATAACGACCGCACTCAGTGAGACGCGGCTTCGGCGGCGACGGTTTTCTTGTCGGCATTGCCGGACATCCGCGCGGAAACGACGATGGCGATGATGATCAGTGCGCCGCCCATCAACATCCGCAGCGTCGGGTTTTCGTTGAACAGCAGCCAGGCGATGGTAATGCCGTAAACCGGCTCCATGGCAAACACCACCGCCGCCGTGCGTGCTTTGATCACCGCCAGACTGGCGACGAACAGGCTATGAGCGACGCCGGTGCAGAACACCCCGAGCAAGCCGATCCACAACCAGTCCAGTGCCCGCACTTCACTGAGTTGCGGCGCCGCAACCGGCAGCAGACACAGCGCCACCACGACGTTTTGACACAACGCCGCCTGCACCGCCGGGATGCGCCCGGAGCTGGCGCGGTTGGTCAGTGACAGCAGCGAGAACAGCAGGCCCGACAACACTGCCCAGAGCAGGCCGGTGGTTGCGCCGCTGGCCAGATCGAACGCCGGGGTGACCAGCACCAGACCAACCGTCACCAAGACGACGAGGATGATTTCATTGGCGCGGATGCGTTCGCGGAAAATCAGCCCTTCAAGAATCACCGTGAAGGCCGGGAAACTGGCAAAGCCCAGGGTGGCGATGGCGACGCCAGCAACTTTCACCGAAACAAAGAAGCTCACCCAATGCCCGGCCAGCAACACGCCGCTGAGGGCCAGACGCCGCCAGTCCACGGCCTGCAGTTTCTGCCAGCCGTGCTGGCTGGCGAAACGGGCGAAGAACGCCAGGGCGAGCACGGCGAAAGCTGCGCGACCGAAGACGATCACGGCGGGAGACGCGGCAGCGAGTTTGCCGAACACACCGGTCAGGCCAAACATCAAAGCGCCAATATGCAGAGCGCCAAGGGCGGTACGCGGAGTCATTGCAATCCTTCTATCTCAAACACGATTTCAACTGTAGGAGCTGCCTCAGGCTGCGATCTTTTGATCTTGCTTCTGAAAAACAACATCAAAAGATCGCAGCCTGCGGCAGCTCCTACATATTGAACCGGGGGAAGACCGTGAGTCTGTCGGCAGACTATCGTCTTTTGTCGCAGGAATCGCGCCGAAGCTGGCCGGGTGATGCACCGAACTCACGTAGGACGGCAGCCGAGAAGGCACTTTGCGAGCTGTATCCGACGCGACTGGCAATCTCGCCAATCGGCAGTGCAGTGTCGCGCAGAAGTTGCACCGCCAGATGCAGGCGCCGACTGCGGATGTAATCCATCGGCGTCTGCCCGCATTCGGCCATGAACCGTGCATGCAGGCGCGCGCAGGACAACCCGGCCACGCGCGCCAGATCGGCGACTTGCAGCGGATAAGCGGCGTTTTGCTCGATGTGCGCATCCAGCGCGGTGTAGGGCAGGCGACGCGCGACCAGTTCGCCAGGTAGCGCGTGATTGAGACTGGCCAACAGCAAAACCGCGCCTTGCTGCGCGATCAACGGATCGCTCACCGGACTGTTCGCCAGCCAACTGACCAATTGGCTTTGCCCCGCATCGAGTGACAGTCGCGCCGGCAGGTCGAGCAAGCGTTGGCTAGCCTCGGCGTGCTCACCCAGTGAGTCCTTCACCCATTGCCCCTCAGGGATGTCGAGGACCAGACAGCGGCTGCCGTCGGGACTGCCACAGGCATGATGAGCGCCGGACGGAATCACCACGAAGCTCTGCTGACGCACCTGACTGCCGCAACCCTCGACCTCGAAATCCAGCGCACCGGACAACCCGAACACCAATTGCGCGTGTTCGTGGCTATGCACGATCAAATCGTGGGTGTACTGACGCAGGGTGAGGATCGGTCGCATGGCAGGTTGTCTCCGAAGTGATCGCCAGTCTACACCGGCGCACGCCGGATGCGTTGTCACACGACTGACTCACGCTTGTCATGGTCGATTAACCGGACAAGCGCAGAGTGGCGAAAACATCGCAGAGGGTTGCCCATGACCAGCGCCGAGCTCGCCAGACCCAGTCGCAAACAACGGGTGCGAACCCTGTGGATCTCCGACGTGCATTTGGGCACGCGCGATTGCCAGGCCGAGCACTTGTCGCAATTTCTCAAGGGCTACCATGCCGACAAGATTTATCTGGTCGGCGACATCATTGACGGCTGGAAACTGCGCGGCGGCATGTACTGGCCGCAAGCGCATACCAACGTGATCCGTCGTTTGTTAACCATGAGCAAGCGCGGCACCGAGGTGATCTACGTCACCGGCAACCACGACGAATTCCTGCGGCGATATTCGAAGCTGATTCTGGGCAATATCCAACTGGTCGACGAGGCGGTGCATGTCACCGCAGACGGTCGGCATCTGCTGGTGATTCACGGCGATCAGTTCGATGTGATCACCCGTTATCACCGCTGGCTGGCCTTCCTTGGCGACTCCGCCTATGAATTCACCCTGACCCTCAATCGCTGGCTCAACCACTGGCGGGCGCGGTATGGCTACGGTTACTGGTCACTCTCGGCGTACCTGAAACACAAGGTGAAGACGGCGGTGAGTTTCATCAGCGACTTTGAAGAAGCCATCGCCCATGAATGCGTGAAGCGCGAGTTGCATGGCGTGGTGTGCGGGCACATTCACCACGCCGAGATCCGCAAGGTGGGGGAGGTGGATTACCTCAATTGCGGCGATTGGGTGGAGTCGTGCACGGCGTTGATCGAGCATTGGGATGGCACGATCGAGTTGTATCGGCTGGCGGATGCGCAGGCGCGTGAGGCGGAGCTAAAGGCTGCCAAGGTCGCCGAAATCGCCTGAACAACACAAATCCCCTGTGGGAGCGAGCTTGCTCGCGAAAGCGTTACATCAGGCAAAGTCGTGTTGCCTGACACTCCGCATTCGCGAGCAAGCTCGCTCCCACAATGGGCTGTGGTGTTCTCAGGCCGGGCTGTGTTCCTCCATCGCGGCTTTGTAAATCGAGTTCTTCGGCTGCGCAAACAACCGTTCCATCATCGGCTCAAAGAAACTCAACGGCAGCGTGTCATAGTCAGGATCAAACGCCGCCGCATCGTATTTGGCACAGAACTCTGCAGTCGCTTGATACTGCGGATGACCGGCGAACTGCTCGCGCAGATGCCGATCCATGCCCAAGTGATGAAAGAAGTAATAACCCTGAAACACCCCGTGCTTCTCCACCATCCACAAATTTTCGGCACTGACGAACGGCTTGAGAATCGCCGCAGCAATGTCCGGATGGTTGTAGGAACCCAAGGTGTCTCCGATGTCATGCAGCAACGCGCAGACCACATATTCCTCGTCGCGCCCGTCACGAAACGCGCGGGTGGCGGTTTGCAGTGAGTGGGTCAGGCGATCCACCGGAAAGCCGCCGAAATCGCCTTCGAGCAATTTCAGGTGAGTCATGATCCGCGAGGGCAACTGTTTGGCGTAGGCACTGAAGTCAGCGGCGATGATCGCCCAGTCTTCCTGCGTACCGTCCTTCATATGGGTGAAGCGGGCATTGGCATTCATTGGCTGACCCTCATTCAGAACGCCACGCGACCGAGGATTATGTCGCGGTACATGACGAAGTCGCCGAGCAGGCTGTACAGCGGGTGCTGGAAAGTCGCCGGTCGGTTTTTTTCAAAGAAGAAGTGCCCGACCCAGGCAAAGCTGTAACCGGCCAGCGGCACCGCCAATAGCGGCAGCCAGGCGCCTTTGGCGATGGTCATCGCCAGAATGAAAATCACCAGTGTGGTGCCGATGAAGTGCAGGCGCCGACAGGTGCTGTTGCTGTGTTCGCTGAGGTAATACGGATAGAACTCAGCGAAGCTGCTGAAATGCTTGATGTTTTCCACGACCGCGTTCTCTGTGGTTATTGTTCTGGCGACGAGTTGTGCTGCGGGTAGCTTATTTGAGTCTAGAGTGATCATTGGCGTGGGCCAGTGACAATCGGCGCCACTTTAGTATCCTTGGCAAATCAGGCCGTAGCATGCGGCCCATCATGTAAAAGAAAAACGCCATGAGCGAACGAACGACTTCTGCAAGCTGGGCGATGGGGATTGTCAAAGCATTGGAGATGGACGGCCTGGATTGCCGGGTTCTGTTCAAGCAGCTGGGGCTTGATTACACGGCTCTGGATGATCCGGATGCGCGCTTCCCGCAAGATTCCATGACCCGTCTCTGGCAACGGGCGGTCGAGCTGTCCGGCAACCCGGCGATTGGCCTGAACATGGGCAAAGTGGTGCGACCGGCGTCGTTTCATGTCGCCGGTTATGCGCTGATGTCGAGCAATACCCTGGCCGAAGGCTTCCAGCGGCTGGTGCGTTATCAGCGGATTATCGCCGAAAGTGCCGACCTGAGCTTCCGTCTGCTGGAAGAAGGTTATGCGCTGATTCTGACCGTGCACGGCGACCATCTGCCGCCGACCCGGCAAAGCGCCGAAGCCTCGCTGGCCTGTGCGCTGGGCCTGTGCGGTTGGTTGACCGGGCGCACGCTGCATCCGGTCAAAGTGCTGGTGCAGGGCGCCGAACCCGACGACCTGGAACCTTACAAACAAGCCTTTCATGCGCCGCTGATGTTCAACGCGCCTTACGATGCGCTGATTTTCGAGCGGGCCGACATGGAAGCCCCGTTGCCCACCGCCAACGAAGCGATGGCGCTGTTGCATGACCGGTTTGCCGGGGAATATCTGGCGCGGTTTTCCGAAAGTCGCGTGACCCACAAGGCGCGACAGGTACTGTGCCGGTTGCTGCCACAAGGCGAACCGAAGCGCGATACCGTGGCGCAGACTCTACATTTATCGCAGCGTACCTTGCAGCGGCGCTTGCAGGAGGAGGGCACCAGTTTTCAACAGTTGCTCGATGACACGCGCCGCGAACTGGCCGAGCAGTATCTGGCGCAACCGCGCATGACCTTGCTGGAAATCGCTTATCTGTTGGGCTTCGCCGATCCGAGCAACTTCTTTCGCGCGTTCCGCCGCTGGTTCGATACCACGCCCGGCGATTACCGGACGCGGTTGTTGCAGGCGCCGAGCGCGATCAGTGACGCCAAAAGGCCGGAATACACAGTACAAACACCGTAATGATCTCCAGTCGGCCGAGCAGCATACCGAACGACAGGATCCACTTGGCCGCATCCGGCAGGGTGGCGAAGTTACCCGCCGGGCCAATGGTTTCGCCCAGGCCCGGGCCGACGCCGGACACGGTGCTGGCGGCGCCGGTCAGTGCGGTCATCCAGTCGACGCCGAGCAGCGACAGCAACAGGGCGATCACGCAGATGGTGATGGCGAAGAAGAACGAAAAAGTCAGAATCGAACGGACGATTTCTTCGTCGAGGCGGTGACCGTTGTACTTCTGCTTGATCACCGCACGCGGGTGAATCAGCTGATTAAGGTTGGCCTTGAGCAGGATGTAGGCGACCTGGAACCGGAAAATCTTGATCCCGCCCGCCGTCGACCCGGAACAGCCTCCGACAAAGCCCAGATAGAAAAACAGCATCAGCGAGAAGTTGCCCCACAGGCTGTAGTCGCCGAGGGCAAAACCAGTGGTGGTGACCACCGAGGTCACGTTCAGTGCCACGTGGCGCAGCGCATCGAGCCAATGCAGGTTGGTCGTCCACCAATACCAGGTGCCGAGCACCAGCCAGGTCACCAGCAACATGCCGAGCAAACCCTGCACCTGCTGATCCTTGATCAGCGCTTTACGATTGCCACGCAACGTCGCCACGTACAGGGTGAATGGCAGGCTGCCGAGAATCATGATGACCACCGCCACCCAGTGCACCGCCGGTTGCGTCCACTTGGCCAGCGATTGGTCGGAGGTCGAGAAACCACCGGTGGAAATCGCCGACATCGCGTGGTTGATCGCGTCGAACGGGCTCATCCCGGCCCACCAGAACGCCAGGCTGCCGAGGATGGTGATGCCGACATAAGCCGCCACGATCAGTCGCGCCACCATGTGCGAGCGCGGCATGACCTTTTCCGAGCGGTCCGAGGATTCGGTCTGGAACAGGCGCATGCCACCGATACGCAGCAGCGGCAGAATCGCTACCGCCATGCCGATAAAGCCGATGCCGCCGATCCAGTGCAGCAACGAGCGCCACATCAGGATGCCCGGAGACATGTCGTCGAGATGATTGAGCACGGTCGAGCCAGTAGCGGTAATCCCCGACATGCTTTCGAAAAACGAGTCGGTGTAGCTGATGTGCTGAGTCAGCAGAAACGGCAGCGCGGCAAAGATGCACACCACCAGCCAACTGCTGACCGTCAGCAGATACATGTCACGTGGGCGCAGGTGAATGTGTTCCGGTCGACCGGGAATCACCAGCGCGAGGCCGGCGACGAAGGTGATCATGCTCGCCCAGAGGAACGACGGCAGGTCGCTGGTGCGTTCGAAAATTACCAGAGTGGCCATGGGCACGACCATGGCCACGGCCAGGGTGATCAGGAAGATGCCGATGATGAAACCAATGATCCGTAAGGTCGGCAACGCCATGAAGTCCGCTCGGGCTGATGTAAGGAGGGCGCCATTCTACCCGTGGGGCAGGGCATGTAAACCGGCATCCTGTTGGCAGATGAAGCTAGAATAGCCGCACATTTTTCTCAGGAGGTGGCCGATGCAGGCTCTCGACGCGTTGCTCAACCGTGTTTCCGTTCCACGACTGGTCGAACCGGCCCCCACTGCCGAGCAGCGCGAAGCCCTGTTTGGCGCAGCGTTGCGCGCGCCGGATCACGGACATTTGCAGCCGTATCGCTTTCTGACCGTCGAAGGCGCAGCGCGCGAGCAAATGGGCGAGTTGCTGGCCGAGGCTGCACAGCTGCAGGAAGGCGAAGTCACCGAAGCGATGATCGACAAGGCGCGCAACGGCCCGCTGCGGGCGCCGCTGGTGGTTGTGGTGATCGCCAAATTGCAGGAGCACGTTAAATATCCTAAGGCCGAGCAGTTGCTGGCGGCGGGGTGTGCGGCGCACGGGATTTTGCTGGCGGCGTATGCGCAGGGGATTGGTGCGGTGTGGCGTACGGGGGATCTGGCTTATTCGCAGCACGTGGCCAAAGGTTTGGGGCTGGCGGAGGGTGAAGAGGTGATTGCGTTTCTTTACCTTGGCACGCCGCAGAAGGAGCCTCGCGTAGCTGAAAAGGTCGACCTGAGCGAGTTCGTTAGTGTCTGGCCTGGTAAAGCCTGAAGATCAAAAGCCCCTCACCCTAACCCTCTCCCAGAGGGAGAGGGGACTGATTGGGGGATGCTGTAGAAGTACGCCGACCTGAACGCTCTTCGCTGAATCCAGAATCGACGCGGATTACCGCTCTGTCGAATCCATAATCGACTCGGATTACCGCTCTGGCGAATCTATAGTCGACTCGGATTACGGTTCTGTCGAATCTATAATCGACTCGGATTACGGTTCTGTCGAATCCATAATCGACTCGGTTTTCCAGGTCGATGTCTGACGCAATACACCTCGGTCGGCCCCCTCTCCCTCTGGGAGAGGGCTGGGGTGAGGGGCTTTTCTGGGGTGAGGGTGGCTTTTAGGGTTGGACAACGGCACCAGGCACCAATGGCAATTCCAGACTCGCAACAAACCCACCCTGCGGATGATTGGCCAACGTCAAACTCCCGCCATGGCGCTCTGCCGCCCGTCTTGCAATCGCCAGCCCCAGGCCATGTCCCGCCGCCGTCTGCCCCGGCGCCCGGTAAAACGGCTCGCCCAACTGACTCAAATGCTCGGCCTGCACCCCCGGCCCATGGTCGCGCACGCTCACGATGATTTTTTCACCCTGACGTGAAGCCTGCATTTCAATCGACTGACCTTCCGGGTTGAAGCGCTGGGCATTGCGCAGCAGGTTGTCGACGGCGCGCTCGATCATGGTCGGCCAACCCTTCAGGTTCAGTTGCGGTTCGGCATCAAGACGCACAATCTGCTCAGGCGATGCAAGTTTCGCATCCTTCTGCAACGTGCCGAGCAACGCATTCAAATCCACCTCTTCAGCACTGGCATTGTCAGCATCGACGCGCGCCAGCACCAGAATTTCACTGATCAACGCTTCCAGTCGATCACACTCGCGGGTCAGCCGTGGCCAGAGTTTCTCGCGTTCTTCGGGGTTGGCCCGCTCTGCCAGTGCCAAGGCAATGCGCAACCGTGCCAACGGTGAGCGCAATTCATGGGAGACATCACGCAGCAACTGCCGCTGACTGCCAATCAGACTCTGCAAACGTGCGCCCATGCGGTTGAAGTCATTGGCCAGTACGCCGAACTCATCGCGCCGGTTGGCCAGTTTCGCCAGGCTGTTCTGTTGATAGGTGGTCTGCCCCAGATCATGTACTGCGCCGCGCAAACGGCTGAGCGGGCGGGTGATGGAGAAGGTCACCAGCAAACTGAACAGGGTCAGCACCACCAGCGCGATGCCCAGAGCGCTCAGTGGCCAAAGCAGACTTTCGCGGTGCCAAGAGTCGAGTTCCGGATGCGGGATGCGGTAGATGAACAGGTAAGTGTCACCGGTTTTTTCACTGGTGAATTCGTCGGTCAGACGCCGCCATGGCAGGCGCCGGTCATCATTGTTCTGGCGTGCCTCAAATGCGGCGGCGCGGCGCGGGAAGGTGCCACGCACCACCGGATCGCCGGATTCGTTGAGCACCTGAACGTCGATGTGATATTGGCGTTTGCGCTGTTCGAGAATGTCCTGGGCGGCTTCTTCGCCCTGAGCTTCGTAGGTTTGCGTCCATTCGCCGGCGAGGGTGTTGAGGCCCGGATGGCGGCTGAGGATCCACGCGTCCTGATTGAGCATATGTCCGAGCAGAATGGACAACCCGGCCACCAGAGCGATGGCCAGCCAGAAGCTCGCGAGAATACGCCAGAACAATGAACGCACAGAAAATCCTCAATCAAACACAAATCTAAAATGTGGGAGCGAGCCTGCTCGCGATAGCGGTGAGTCAGACAAGTATCCGCTGACTGACACACCGCTATCGCGAGCAGGCTCACTCCTACATTGGATCGGTGGAAAAAGACCCGACGGTGTTTAGCCGTCGGGTCCGGGGTCAGAACATTATTGCGCCTTTTGCGCCTGTTGCGCTTTCCACGCCTTGAACTCGGCCCATTCGGCGCGACGCTCGGCCTGTTTCTTCTGGATCTCGTCGAATTTCTTCTGTTGATCCGGTTTCAACACGGCGCGCACATCGGTCTCCGCTTTCTTGTGGTTGGCCGCCATCTCGTCCTTCATGGCTTTTTGGTCAGCCGGCGAGAGTTTTTCCAGGTACTTGTCGACCACTTGCTTACGCTCGTGCATCTGCTCGCCCATGATCTTGCGGATCTGCTCGCGTTGTTCGCGGGACAGGTCGAGCTGGCTGTACGGGCCTTTGCCGTGCATGCCGTGCATCTGACCGCCGTGGCGTGGGCCGTCAAGCGGGCCACCCATCGGGCCGCCGTCTTGCGGCATGGCCATGGCGACGGTTGGCAGAGCGGCAGCGAACATCAGAGCGATAAGAGTCTTGCGCATGGTGTATCTCCTTGTCTCGTTCCCGGTACGTTCCGGATGAGTACAGATTACGGAGATCAAGGTCAGCGGCGGTCAGCACTGCGTAAAGCTTCGGTAAAGACGCTCGAGCGCTGACCTGACAAACACTCCTACA
Organism: Pseudomonas sp. SDT291_1_S447; assembly: GCF_054070155.1. Lineage (NCBI taxonomy): Bacteria > Pseudomonadati > Pseudomonadota > Gammaproteobacteria > Pseudomonadales > Pseudomonadaceae > Pseudomonas > Pseudomonas sp. SDT291_1_S447. Next base: position 5,623 of record NZ_JBSVXS010000110.1, on the reverse strand, counting down.
GGTGGAAGGTTCAGAGGCTGTAGAAATAACCGCGGCTACGCAGGGCGACGATGCGCGGGCGGCCGTCCGGGTGCGGGCCGATCTTTTTACGCAGGTTGCTGACGTGCATGTCGAGGCTGCGGTCGTACAGGGTCAGCTTGCGACCGAGGGCGAGCTGCGCCAGTTCCTGTTTGTCCAGCGGCTCGCCCGGCTGTTTGAGCAGCGCTTCGAGCAGACGGCTTTCGGAAACGGTGAGGGTCAGTTCTTTCTCATCGATGCTGACCACGCCGCGCACCGGGCTGAAACTCAGGTCGCCAAGTTCGAGTTGCGTCGAGACTGCCGCCGGATGGCTGCGGCGCAATACGGCGCGCAGGCGGGCGGTCAATTCGCGCGGGTCGCACGGTTTGGCCAGGTAATCGTCGGCACCCAGTTCCAGGCCGAGGATGCGATCCAGCGGCTCGCCACGGGCCGAGAGCATCAGCACCGGCAGGTCGGCGTGGTCGTTGCGCAGTTGCTTGAGCAGTTCCAGACCACTGCCATCGGGCAGCATCACGTCCAGCACCACTGCCGCCGGAGCCGTTTCGGCCAAGGCCTTGCGGGCGCTCTGGCCATCGTGGCAGGCGCGCACATGGAAGCCTTCCTGGCTCAGCCAGCTACTCAGGAGTTCGCACAACTCCTGGTCATCATCAATCAGTAACAGCTCGCTCATGACTCACTCAATTTAGCCATTGCCGACGTTTTCGGCTTGCTCCACTGGCAAAGATACCGCAGAGCAGCGCCAATAGCGCTACTCCGGCGCCCGTGACGAACCACTGCTGCTGATCGGTCAACAGACGCGGCAGCGGGCTGGCCTGGGCTTCCTTGAGTTGCAGCTTGAGACGCTGGTTCTCCTGGCGCAACCGGGCAAGCTGGGCGCTTTCGCGGGTGTTGTCGGCATTTTGCAGTTGTTTGCTCAGTTCTTCCCGCTGCTGCTCGCTGGCCTTGAGGCGCTGCTGCAACTCGGTGATCTGGCTGCCGGCGCTTAACGACAATGGCGTGGAGCTGCCGCCTTCGGTGGTTTCCTCACCATGGGCGGGCGCCATGATCGACAACGTGACCAACATCAGACACAACGGACCCTTGCGCATCGCGACACCTGTTTCCAAATGGATATTGGGCAGGTTGTCGGCAGGCAAACGAGAATAATGAGCGATTGAGAACGCGATGAACCGAGAAGGTTCATCGCGTGGGGATAGCGTTACGGCAGGACTTGCTTGAACGGCTTGACGATCACATTGGCGTAGACGCCGGCGGCAATGTACGGATCGGCATCGGCCCACGCTTGCGCAGCGCTCAGTGAATCGAATTCGGCGACGATCAGGCTGCCGGTGAAACCCGCTGCGCCCGGATCATTGCTGTCGACGGCCGGGTGCGGACCGGCCAATACGATGCGGCCTTCGCCCTTGAGCGCTTGCAGGCGTTCCAGATGCGCAGGACGCGCGGCCAGGCGTGCTTCCAGCGAGTTGGCGACGTCGGTGGCAATGATGGCGTAGAGCATGTCAGTCCTCGGTTTTTGGTGTTGTTGTGGTATCGGCATCGTGCAGGTGACGCGACAGGTAAATGCCCTGTGCGACCAGGAATACCAGGGTCATGCCCAGGCTGCCGAACACCTTGAAGTCCACCCAGTAGCTCTGGAAGGTGAAGGCGACGAACAGGTTGGCGGCTCCGCAGAACAGGAAAAAGGCGATCCAGGCGATGTTCAGGCGGGTCCAGACCGGATCCGGCAGGGTCAGCGCGTGGCCCATGATGCGTTTGATCAGCAGGCGATCACCGATGAAGTGGCTGCCGATGAAGGCGACGGCGAACAGCCAGTTGACCACAGGCGCTTTCCATTTGAGGAAAGTCTCGCTGTGGAAGGCCAGCGTCAGGCTGCCGAACACCAGGCAGGCGATCAGGGTCAGCCATTGGCTCTTTTCCAGCTTGCGCTGTTTGATGAACAACGCGCCGTACACCACCAGGGAACTGATGATCAGCATCGCCGTGGCGCTGTAAATACCGCCTACAGTCACTTCATGGCCAGCGATGTCGACGACCCGTGGATCAAGTTTGTAAACGATGAAGAACAGCAGAAGCGGGATGAAATCGATGAATTGTTTCACAGTGAGAGCCAGAAGCTGGATGTGGCGGCATAATAACAAACATATGGGCGCGCGATAGCGCCAGCTGATTTGAGGTTACAACTCCCCGTGAATGTTGATTTGCACTGCCATAGCACGGCCTCCGATGGCGCCCTGGCGCCTGCGGTTCTGGTTGCGCGTGCGTTCGAGAACGGCGTGCGAGTCCTGGCGTTGACCGACCACGACACTCTCGAGGGCCTCGCCGAAGCGCGTACGGCCGCCAATGAATTGGGTATGCAACTGGTCAACGGCGTTGAGTTGTCCTGCACTTGGGGCGGCGCGACCATTCATGTGTTGGGCTACGGTTTTGATGTCAATGCGGCACCGTTGGTCGAGGCAATTGCCAAGTTGCACGATGGCCGCTGGCTGCGGTCGGAAGAAATAAGCCGCAAGCTCGCCCTCAAGGGCATGCCCGGTGCCCTCGAAGGCGCCCGGCAGGTGCAGCAGGAACTGGGCGACAGCGGCAACGCCCCGGCCCGTCCGCATTTCGCTGACTGGATGGTGCGTGAAGGTTTCGTAAAGGATCGCGCTGAGGCATTCCGCAAATGGCTCGGCGCCGGCAAGCTGGGTGACGTCAAGTTGCACTGGCCGACGCTGGAAGACACCGTCGGTACGCTGCGAGCCGCCGGTGCCTGGGTCAGCCTGGCACATCCGTGGCACTACGATTTCACCCGCAGCAAGCGCCGAAAGCTGATTGCCGACTATATTCAAGCAGGCGGGCATGCAATCGAGGTGGTCAATGGCCATCAGCCTGCGGAACAGGTCGGCAGCCTGGCAATCCTTGCCCGTGAGTTCGGTCTGCTGGTCAGCGCCGGCAGTGACTTCCATGGCCCTGGCGGCTGGTCCGAGATCGGCCAGTACCGGCCGGTTCCCGAGGACCTTCCACCCCTGTGGTGTCGGTTCAAACATGACACAGATATTGCCGCCGTCTGAACAGGTAGAGAATGTGAGTCAATTTTTCCAGATACATCCGGAAAACCCGCAAGCGCGCCTGATAAAACAGGCGGTCGAGATCATCCGCAAGGGCGGGGTGGTGATTTATCCTACGGACTCTTCCTACGCGATCGGTTGCCAGATCGGCGATAAAACCGCGATCGAGCGCGTGCGTCGCCTGCGTCAGCTCGATGAAAAGCACAACTTTGCGCTGATCTGCAGCGACCTGTCGCAACTGGGCAACTACGCCAAGATCGACACCGGCACCTTCCGTATTCTCAAAGCGCACCTGCCGGGGCCATACACCTTTATTCTCAACGCCACTCGCGAAGTGCCACGCCTGCTGCTGCACCCGAAAAAACGCACCATCGGTCTGCGTGTGCCAAGCCATCCGATCGCGCTGGCGCTGCTGGCCGAACTCGGTGAGCCGCTGATGAGCGTGACCCTGATCATGCCCGGCGATGAAGACCCGCTCAGCGATCCGTACGAAATGCGTCAATTGCTTGAACATCAGGTGGACTTGATCGTCGACGGCGGCTTCGGCGGTATTAAAGCTTCGACGGTGATCGACCTCACCGGCGATGACCCGGAAGTGGTCCGCGTCGGTTGCGGCGATCCGACGCCGTTCATGGTCGAGGCCTGAATGTCCGCAGTGGAAACCGTTGTCGATCCCCAGGCCGGCGCTCAGCAGGAACTGCCGTTTGCCATGGTCTATGGCCAGGCGGTCATGGAAATGCCGCTGGATCTGTACATCCCGCCGGATGCGCTGGAAGTCTTTCTTGAAGCCTTTGAAGGCCCGCTCGACCTGCTGCTGTACCTGATCCGCAAACAGAACATCAACATCCTCGACATCCCTGTCGCGGAAATCACCCGCCAGTACATGGGCTATGTCGAGTTGATGCAGTCGGTGCGCCTGGAGCTGGCCGCCGAGTATCTGGTGATGGCCGCGATGCTCGCCGAGATCAAGTCGCGCATGCTCCTGCCGCGCGCCGAAACTGTCGAAGACGAAGAAGACGACCCGCGCGCCGAACTGATCCGCCGCTTGCAGGAATACGAGCGTTTCAAGGCTGCTGCTGAAGGCATCGACGGCTTGAGCCGCGTCGGCCGCGATGTCATCGTGCCCAAGCTCGATGCCCCGGAAGCCCGCGCGCGCAAGCTGTTGCCGGATGTCGCGCTGGAAGAGATTTTGATGTGCATGGCTGAAGTGCTACGCCGTGGCGATATGTTTGAAAGCCACCAGGTCAGCCGCGAGGCGCTGTCCACCCGCGAGCGCATGAGCGATGTGCTGGAACGGCTCAAGGGCGGCGGTTTTGTGCCGTTTGTCGAGCTGTTCACTGCCGAAGAGGGCAGGCTGGGTGTGGTGGTGACCTTTATGGCGATCCTTGAACTGGTCAAGGAATCCTTGGTCGAGCTGGTGCAGAATGAGCCGTTCGCCGCGATCCACGTGCGAGCCCGAGCCGAATAACGAGTCGAAACATGAACCTGACTGAACCCCGCGAGCTGGCACCCCTGCTTGAAGCCTTTCTGTTGGCCTCGGGAAAGCCGCAATCTCTTGAGCGTCTTTTTGAATTGTTCGAAGAAGGCGAGCGGCCCGAGCCTGCGGTCTTCAAGAAAGCCCTGACCCTGTTGGGCAAGTCCTGCGAGGGCCGCGCGTTCGAGCTCAAGGAAGTCTCGTCGGGCTATCGTTTGCAGATCCGCGAGAAGTTTTCGCCGTGGGTTGGCCGCTTGTGGGAAGAGCGCCCGCAGCGTTATTCCCGTGCGCTGTTGGAAACCATCGCGCTGATCGCCTATCGCCAGCCGATCACCCGTGGCGAGATCGAAGACGTGCGTGGCGTGGCGGTAAACAGCAACATCGTCAAAACCTTGCTGGAACGTGAGTGGATCCGCGTCGTCGGCTACCGCGACGTGCCGGGCAAACCAGCAATGTTTGCCACCACCAAGATGTTTCTCGATCACTTCAACCTGAAGAACCTCGAAGACCTGCCGCCGCTGGCTGAATTGCGCGAAATGGAAACCGACCCGGTGCTCGATTTCGACGACGCGCCGGTGCCGCAGGGCTTGCAGGAACTGGCCGATGCCAGCGCCGAGCCGGAGGAAGAGAAGGAAGAGACCAGTTTCCATACCTTGCTGCTGGAACTGGACAGCATGGAGGAGGGGATCAAGACCGACTTCGACGATTTGTTGCGGGATGCGGCTGATGGTGAGGCACCGGCGCCTGAAGCAGAAATCGAGACTGAGCCTGCGCCGCAGATCGCCGAGCCAATCATTGAAGTTGAACTTGAAGCCGAGCCAGAAGCCGAACCGGAAGAGGACATTCTTGGCGTCGCCGAAGCCCGCGAAAAGCTGTTGGCCGCCGTCGCCGCCCTCGAACAACCGGCGCCAGAACCCGAACCGGAGCTAAGCGAAGAAGAAGCCGAAGCCCGCGCCCTGGCCGAAGCCATCGAAGCCGAACGCCGCGAATTCGAAGACTGACCCGATTCCAAGAACACCGCAAACCCCTGTAGGAGTGAGCCTGCTCGCGATTGCGGTGTGTCAGTCGACATCTTCTTGCCAGA
>NZ_JBSVXS010000109.1:0-18052 GCF_054070155.1 Pseudomonas sp. SDT291_1_S447 | reverse complement strand
GTGTCAGTCGACATTTTTTTCAACTGACGCACCGCTATCGCGAGCAGGCTCGCTCCCACAGGTTAGGATGTCGGCTGTACGTCCTCGCATGACTGACGATCGAACCTCGACGCTCAATCACTGTCCTTCGGGGACGCGATGTTTTTTGCCAAGGATCGATATGACCAGCCTCAACCCTCAAGACACCTTCGTCCCCGGACGCCTGCAACAGATGTCCACGCGCATCGCCTTTTTCATCGCCGGGCTCGGCATCGCCGCGTGGGCGCCTTTGGTGCCGTACGCCAAGGCCCGCGCCGGACTGGATGAGGGCACGTTGGGGTTGTTGCTGTTGTGCCTCGGCGTCGGTTCGATTCTGGCGATGCCGCTGGCGGGGATTCTGGCCACGCGCTTCGGCTGTCGCCGCGTCGCTACCGGCGGCACGTTGTTGATCTGCGCGGCGCTGCCGTTGCTGGCGACGGTTTCGTCGATACCGGCATTGATCGCCACGCTGTTCATGTTCGGTGCGGGCCTGGGCACGGTGGATTCGACGGTGAACCTGCAAGCGGTGATCGTCGAACGCGCCAGCGGCAAGAACATGATGTCGGGCTTTCATGGACTGTTCAGTCTGGGCGGGATTGTCGGCGCGGCGGGTGTCAGCGCCCTGCTCGGCCTTGGCTTGACGCCGCTCGCGGCCATGCTGGTGGTGGTCGTGGTGTTGATCGCGGCGCTGTTCAAGTGCGTGCCGCACATGTTGCCTTACGGCAGTGAAAGCTCGGGCCCGGCGTTCGCCATCCCCCATGGCATCGTGCTGTTTATCGGCGGAATGTGCTTTATTGTCTTTCTCACCGAAGGCGCGGCGCTGGACTGGAGTGCGGTGTTTCTGGCGCAGGAACGCGGAATCGACACGGCGTACGCGGGGATGGGTTATGCGGCGTTTGCATTGACCATGACGGCCGGGCGTTTGATGGGTGACCGGATTGTGCGGATTGTCGGTGCAACGCGGATCATTTTGTTTGGCGGTCTATTGGCAGCGGCCGGTTTGTTTCTGGCGACGTTTGCTCCGAGCTGGCAAGCGGCGCTGGTCGGTTATGCGCTGGTCGGCGCTGGCTGTTCGAACATTGTGCCGGTGCTGTACACGGCGGTGGGCAAGCAGACGGTGATGCCGGAAAGCATCGCCGTGCCGGCGATTACCACGCTCGGTTATGCAGGGATTCTGGCCGGGCCGGCGGTGATCGGCTTTGTGGCGCATGCCAGCAGTTTGAGCTTTGCCTTTGGCTTGATGGCGGTGCTGTTGGTCGCGGTGGCCATTGGCGGAAAAGTCCTTAAAGTCTAAAAGCTTCGCGAGCAGGCTCGCTCCCACAGGATTTCAGTGATCCATATGGGAGCGAGCCTGCTCGCGAAGAAGGTGAAGCGGTCTATCAGAAACCTACGCTGGCCTGCACAAAGAACGTGCGCGGCGCGCCCACATACATCCCCGAGTTGTTGTCGCTGGAGCGGGTGAAGTACTGCTTGTCGAAGACGTTCTTCACCCCGGCGCCCAGTTTCAAATTCGACACCTGCGGCCCGAAGTCATAGCCGCCGCGCACGTTCCAGGTCACGTAACCCGGAATGTCGCCGTACTGCCCGTCCGCCGTGCCGTCGGTGATGTAGTTGCCGTTGAAACTGCCATCGGCATTCACACCGGTGCCTGGCGAGCGCTGTTTCGACTGGGCGAAACCGTCGAGGTTGTAGGTCCAGCGATTAATGTCGTAACGCAAACCAACGGTCGCCACCTGCCGCGAATAGAACGGCAGATCACGGCCCTTGAAGCCCGGAATCTCCCCTTCATACGTGGCGCGGGTGTAAGTGAAACCGGCGTTGGCGGTCAAACCGTCGAGGCGTGGATCCAGCGCCGCCATGTCGTAATGCACCGAGGCTTCGATGCCCTGGTGCTTGGTCGCGCCGAGATTCGTCCAGCCAACATCGTTGCTGATGTATTGCAGCTCGTCGTCGAAGTCGATGTAGAACAGCGTCACCTCACCACCCCACACATCGTCGTTGTAGCGCGTACCGATTTCGTAGGTCTTGGCCTTTTCCGGCTCCAGACCATTGGCGGTCTGATCACCCGAGCCGCCCTGACCGAGCTGGAAATACTGCAGGCTGCCGAACGAAGTTTCGTAGTTGGCGAACAGTTTCCACGCGTCCGACAGGTGATACATCACGCTCAGCGCCGGCAACGGTTCGTTGCTTTCGATGCTGCGGTTTTTCGCCTGTACCGGTTTGCCGGCCGTGTCGAGCACGGCGCGGTCATGCCAGTCGGTGCTGATATGTTCAAAGCGAATGCCAGGGGTGATGGTCCAGTTGCCGACATCGATTTTGTTGTCGATGTAGACCGAGTTGGCCTCGGTGCCGCCCGTGCGGTCCTGGAACACATGGCCGTCGGAGGTCGGCGTGAGCACCGGCTGATTATTCACCAGCGCCACACGGCTCGACGACTCGTGCATCGCCTCTTTCAGGTAGCGATAACCGACGCTGACTTCCTGGGTGGTCGGGCCGACATCGAAAACCCGCGAGACCCTTGGCTCGATGCCCAGGGTGTAATACGAGCGCGGGTAGGAGCTGAGGGTTTTCTGGTCGCGGGCGGCGATGGTGCTGCCACGGAAACTGTCGGTGTAATAGGTCAGAATTTCTGCTTGGGTGCGTTCGTCGATCTGACGGATCCATTTGAACGACACGTCTTTGCGCCGACCGGTGAATTGGTCGTAGTCACGCACCGAGTCATACGGTTTGGCGTCGTACTGTTTTTGCGTCAGACCGCCGGGCATGTCGGCCGTGGCGTCGTAGTAGTGGAAGTTGAGGCTGAAATCGTCCTGATCGGTCGGCGCCCAGTGCGTCTTGAGCAACACGTCATCGATGTCATTGCCGTTGTTGCGTTCGCGGTAGCCGTTACCGTTGACACCGGAATACAGCAACGCCACGCCCATGCCGTTGTCGGCAGTGCCGCCGAGGAACGCGGTGTCGATGTGTTTCCAGCCACCGTACTGAGTGGTTTCCAGGGTGGTGCCGATTTCACCGGTGGCTTTTTCCGGGATCGCTCGGGTGACGAAGTTGATCACACCGCCGACGTTTTGCGGCCCGTAACGCACCGAGCCGGCGCCACGCACGACGTCGATGCTGTCGAGATTGCCCGAGGAAATCGGCGCCATCGACAGTTGCGGCTGGCCGTACGGCGCAAACGCCGCCGGTACACCATCGATCAGCACGGTAGAGCGTGGTGACAGGCGCGAAGTCAGACCGCGCACCCCCACGTTCAGAGAAATATCGCTGCCACCAGTGCCGTTGGAATCCTGCACCTGCACGCCCGGCACACGCTTGAGCACGTCACTGACGTTCATTGCGCCCTGCTCGACCATCGCTTCGCGGCGGATCACCGTACGCGCACCGGGGTGGTTTTGCACCACGGCGGCGTTGGCATCACCGAGCCAGTCACCGACCACTTTGATGTCGGTCACGCTCAGCTCCAGCGGGCCATTGCCGGCGGCGGAAGTCGCGGCGGGCGACAGCGTCACCGAACCTTCATTGATCTGATAATCCAGACCGCTGCCCTGTAGCAATTGGCGCAAGGCCTGTTCCGGGGAGATATCACCGTCGACTGCCGGCGCCTGTTTGCCGGCGACCAGGTCGGGGCTGAAAAACACTTGCAGCGATGTCTGCTGACCGAGTTCGCTGAGGGCCTGACCCAGTGGCTGTGCGCGGATATGGATCGCTTCGCCAGCGAAGGCCAGCGGCATCGCAGCGTTGACCGCCAGCGCAAGGGCCAGCGGCAACCAAGGGGATTTTTTGTTGTTGGCAGGGGTGTTTTTCACGTCGTACGTAGTCCTGTGGATCGCAAGAGTGTGCGGCTGTTAATGCAAACCAGTTGCAGTTGAACAGGAAGACGATGAACTCGAAAAAAACCTGAATTTTATTTTGCGATTATTTCCTGACTGCCATCCGCGAGGGTGCGCACGGCCACCGGCAGGATGCTCGGCAAGGCCTTGAGCAAAGCGTCGGTGTTGTCGGATTTGAACACGCTGGTCAGGCGCAGACTGGCCACGGTCGGGTTGGCCACGGTCAGCGGCTTCTCACGATAGCGCGACACTTCGGCCACCACTTCGCTGAGGCTGGCGTTGTTGAACACCAGTTTGCCGCTGCGCCACGCCGTCAGTTCCGCCGGGTTGACCGCATAGGCTGCGGCGACTTTGCCTTGCGCATCGACATAGGTGCCGAGGCCTGCGGTCAGGTTGATGAACTGATCATCCGCTGCATCACGCCCCTGTACTTTCACCGTGCCCTGCTCCACCGCCACGCGGGTTTGCGCGATATCGCGACGCACATCGAAACGCGTGCCGGTGACTGTGACCTTGCCATTGCCGGTCTCGACCACGAACGGTCGCGAGGTGTCGTGCGCGACGCTGAACATCGCCTCGCCTTCTGCCAGTTCGATGACGCGACGATCCTGTTCAAAGCGCACCTGCAAGCGGCTGCGACTGTTCAGATCAATCACCGAACCGTCCGGCAGCGCCACGTGTTTACGTTCGCCCAGCGCCGTGGCGAACTCGGCACGGTAACCGCCCGGATGATTCAAACCACTGAACAGTCCCAGCCCGAGCGCAACCGCCAGCACACTGGCGGCCACGGCATAACGCAGCATCGGACGGCGTTCGCGGCGGGTTGGTGGTGTTTCAACGAGGGCTTTGAGGCGTGGCGCCGGCAGCAGATCGGCCGCCGACCACAAGCCCTGGAGCAACTGGAATTCGTCACGGTGCTGCGGATGTTGATTCAGCCAGGCGTCGAAGCGCTGCTGCTCGTCGGCATCGATGGCCGGCTCCTGCAAACGCACAAACCAGCGAGCCGCGTCATCGCGCACCGTTGTTTGCCCGCACGCGCAATCACGCGTATCCATCATGGAATGTCCTGTTGGGCTGGGGGGGAAATGTCGCAGCGGCTCATGACTGCAACCCGTCGAGGCGATCACGCAGATGCCGCAGGGTGCGGATCATATACTTTTCGACCATGTTCTTGGACAGCCCCAGGCGTTCGGCGATTTCCGCCTGGGTCAGGCCTTCGATCTTCTGCCAGACAAAGATCTTGCGGCAATTGACCGGCAGCTCGCTGAGCGCCCGCTCGATGGAGTCGGCCAGCTGGATCGCCTGCATGTAATGCTCCGGGTCGCCGGATGACGACTCACTGTGATCAAGGGCCTGCGACTCCATGGCGCCGCGCCGATCCTCACGCCGATAACCGTCGACCGCGATATTGCGCGCGGTCTGGTGCAAATACGCCCGTGGCTGCTGCACCGCCGCCGAATCGGACTCAAGCACCCGCACAAAGGTGTCGTGCGCCAGATCCTCGGCCTGCGCGCGATTGCGCAGGCGACGAGTCCAGGTGCCGATCAACTCTTCGTAATGCTCGAAAAAGCCGGGTCTGCGGGGACGCATGGGGGTATGGGCGGCGTGCTGAGGAAAGGGGCGTGAATAGTAATGGTTACCATTAAGCCGAAGCAATGGATTCCTCGAACCGACCGTCCAGGTCGCCTCACGAGCTCAACGTTTTATTGAAATCACCCCACTCATGTAGTCATGCAAGTCACGCAGATCCTTAACGCTCCAGGCATGCGGCGGTATATTTACCCCGTTTTCCTGCAGCGTTTTTGGAATCAGGTTGCCGTTCGGTCGAAGGATGATCGACGACACAATCACGCCCGGATATTCATTCAGGCGTTTTTTGAACGCGGACGTTGTCAGGTCAGGTGTGGGCGGGTTGCTTTTATGCGCCAGCGGCCCTGTGCCTTTTATATCGGCTCCGTGGCACACAGCGCAGCGCTGCGAATAGAGGTTTTTGCCGTTGCTGTTATCCGCGAAGGACACGGATGGTTGGGCGATCAACAAAGCCGCGAGTACAGCGACGAATGCTGTTTTCATTGTTTGCCTCCATGGCATTTAAGAGGCGCAAGATAGTCGAGTTTTAACGCCCGGTGCAAAACCAAAGTGGGAGCGAGCCTGCTCGCGAAGGCGGTACATCAGTCACTTAATGCATTGACTGATCGGACGCTTTCGCGAGCAGGCTCGCGAAAGCGGTACATCATTCACCCATAACATTGACTGAGCGGGCGCTTCCAGACATCTGAACTACTAGTGTTTTTCATCGCAGGTCGTACCATTAGGATAACTCAGAAAAACTCTAATACGGGCTGACTGTTCAGGGCCTCCATTAATCGTATAGCTCGCGCGACCATTTCCATTGAGGATCGGTTTGATATGTAAGAAATAATCACCAATTAACTCCTCAAACCCTTTTACCTGATCATTTTCAGTTACAAAGTGATTGAGTGATATCTTAGTATCTGGAATAGGTTTATTACTCATATCCTCACCCTGCCAAGTCAACTTCAATACCGCTCCGACTTGCGCGTTACCCAGAGGGCCGATTTTTACTCTGATTCCGTCCATCGGCTTGGAGGTACAGTTGATGAGGGGCGGATCGAAACTGAAGTCCGCACCTGGAAAAGTAATTTCACTCATATCAATTTCCTTTAATCAGCGTAAGAGAATGTAATGAAGTGTCAGCAGTTGTGGCTAACCATCCACCAAGCTAATTAAAAAACAACGTTCTCGATTCGGTAACTGTCAGAAATAACAGGTTTACAGATCAATTCGAAATAAAAAATATAAACTGGTCACTTATTTCATTGACTGGATGGACGCTTTCGCGAGCAGGCTCGCTCCCACAGGGTTGGGTGGTGGATGCAGGTTCAAGTGCATCCACCGTTGGCCATTGGATCAGCCTTTTTCGTCGATCCCGGCTTGCAGGGTCTGGGTATCCAGATGCCCGCTGAGGGTGACCGGACCGACTTTCAGATTGCCGTTTTCCAGGGAAACCTTCGGTGCGTTTTCCTCGGCTTTATGCGGCAGATCAAGGCCCGCTTTCACACCGTAGTCACGGTTGCTCAGATCAGTGCTGCTGACCTTCGAACCCCCCAGATCGACCTTCCCTTGCGCCGCCGAAATCCGCGCGCCGCTCAGTTGTGTCGCGCCGCCAACTGCTAGGTTCACGTCTTGGCTGGCATTGATCCCGGATGCCTGCGTAACGCTGTCCTTGTGCGCGTACTCACCCTGCGCTTTCAGCGTCGGCTTGTAGTCGGTGCCGGCGAGTTTTTCCTTGTCGCTCGGTGGATTCTTCTTCGCGGTCAGGCCCAGATCAACATCGACCTTGGCGTGGTTGCTCGAGTCCTGACGGCTTTCGACGCTCAGATCACCCGCGACCTTGCCGCTGACAGTTTTCGCGTCGATCCGCGCACCCGAAAGCTGTGCATCACCGGCACTGTTCAACACCACGCTGTCAGCCTTGATCTGGCTGTTCTGCTGGGTACTGCCTTGCAGGTAATCGACACCGACTTTGGCCCCGGCATTGAAGCCGTGATCGCTGCTGGCCTTTTCATCCTCGGCAGTCGGGGTTTTGCTGCTGAGGTTGCCGCCGGCGTTCAGCGCGACATTCCAGTTATTGCGGTGGTCGGTGGACTGCGCCGACTCCTGCACAAAACCGCCCTTCTGGGCGTCGATGCTGACGTTCGGAGCGCTGACTTGCGTGCCTTGCAGATGAATCGAATCACCGCTCAGTGCGACGCCGCTCTGGCTGTTGAGCTGGCCACCGCTGAGGGTTTTCGAATCCTCGTTGACCCGACCGATATTGAAGTTGCCACTCAGATTGCCACCCTGATCACGGCTCTTCTCGCTGCTGATTTTGCTGCCGCCGCCCTTCAGGCCGCCGCCGAGATTGCTGCCGGTGGCGGTGTGAGTGTCGGTTGCGGCTTGCAGATCGAGCTTGCCGTCAGCGTGCAGATCGATGCCGCCAGCGCTGTCGATCTTCGTACCTTGCTGCACTTGATTGCCGCCGCTGCTCAACTGCACCGGACCGTTGCTGGTGATGCTCGCCACATGGGCCTGCGTGTCAGTGGTTTGCTTGCCTGTGTGATCGAGCTGGAACCCGGCGCCGACGTCGACGTTGGTGCCATCGGTACCCGGCAAGGTGCCGACCGCCAGCGAGCCATTGCCGCGCAGGCTGCTGTCATTACTGGTCTGGCGGTCGGTGGCCTGATTCAGCGCCAGATCACCGCCAGTCTTGATATTCACACCGCCCTGCCCGCCGTCGAAACGGCTGCCTGCGAACTGCGCATCGCCGCCGACTTTGATGTTCACACCCTGGCTGCCGGCGTAACCACCGACCACGGCGCTGGAACTGTCCTTGCTCGACGCACTGCTGCCACCCGCGCCGCTGCCGGCGACATTCACGTCTTCACCGGTCTTGGTGTAGACGCGCACATCGACCTTGGCATCCACCGCGTTCGCGCTGCTGTTGTGAGAGTTGCTGGCAGCATCGGCAAGCAGTTTGTCAGCGCTGATGTTCACTTGGCCGGCGCTGGCGTTGTATTGGGTGCCTTGCTCATGCAGCGTGCCGCTGGTTTTCACATCGACAGTGCCGCCATCAAAACGGCTGACCACAGCGTTGTTGTTTTGCTCGGTTTTGCTGGCGCTGCCATGACCGACTGCAACGTCGATTCCGACATTCGGCTGACCGAGATTGGCCAGCGAGTCCTTGTCCGGCACCTTGCCGTTGAGCACGTCTTTGACTGCGCCCGCGATCGGCCGGGCGATGTCCTTGTACTCGACGTTGGCGCCGATGTCCGCCGACCAATTGCTGTCGTTGTGCGTGCTGCTTTCGCTGTTGCTGGACGCGCGATTGTCGATCTCGTTGGCGGCAACATTCAGACCGTTGCCAGCCTTGAGTTGCGCACCTTCAGTGGCGAGTTTGTCGGCATTGATGGTCAGGCCACCGCTGCTCTGCACACTGGTGGTTTGTGCGGTGGTTTTGCTGGTCGAATCCTGCGCCGTGCTATGGGCGAAATCGACGCCACTGCCAGCACGGTCGAGGCCGCCGGTGTAGTAGAAACCACCGCCGGTGCTGGAGGTGTCGGTGGAGGTTTTGTGGCTGTCTGCTTCAGCCAGCAACGACACGTTTTTACCGCTCAACGTCGTGTCGCCAGCAGTGGATTTCACCTCCGCGCCTTTGAGCGTGACATCACCGCCCGCCTTCACCTGCACACTGCCGCCGCTGAGGCTAGAGCCTTGCTGAGAGACGTCGTTGCTAGTGACGGTTTGCTGTTTGTCTTGGTAGTGAATCCCGGCGCGATACTGCTCCGGCGTTTGCTCTTTGGCGTAGGCATCGAAGCCACGGGTTTGCGTGGTGTCAGTGCTGTCGTGAGTGTTCTGCGCCGAATGCACATTGACGTCGCCCGCTGCATCGGCGGTCAACGCACCATCAGCCTTTACGGTCGAGCCCGCCACAGCAATGTCCTTGGCGCTCTTGAGCTTGAGATTGCTGTCCGACACCAGTTCGCTGCGCACAGTGCTGCTGTCTTTGCTGTTCTGCCGCGACTCGTCCTTGCTGATGCCGAAGAACTTGCTGTCCTTGTCATGGTTGTTGCTGTGCGAGGTGTCTTGCACGCCGTCGATGACTAACGACCCCTTTTCGCTGATCACACTGGCGTCGGTGCCGCCACGCACTTGGCTGCCGCTGATGCGCACATCGTCAGCCTTGACGATCAGTTTGCCGCTGGCGTTGATCTTGCTGCCCTGATGCTGGGTCTTGCCCTTGTCGGCATCGCCGGTCTTGCCGAAGAAACCACCGCCAACCAAGTCACCGGAGTAACGGTTGTCGCTGCTGCGATGGGTCCGTGTGGCGGTGGTTATTTCCACCTGTTTGCCGGCCAGTTGCACGTCGCCAGCGCTGGTCAACTCGGCGCCTTCTGAGCGCAACAACGCGGCGGTTTGCAGGGCAATGTTGCCGGCCTTCAGTTGGCTGGTGACGCTGCGCTGTTCCTCGCTGCTGCTGTTCCAGTCGGCTTTCCACAGGTGCTTGCGGTGGTTGCCTTGATCGGTCTGGGTGTGGCTTTCGGTGGCGGCGGTCAGGCGCAGATCGCCGCCGCTGTGCACGTCGACATTTTTCGCCGCTTCGACCTTGGCGGCTTTCAGCTCGGTGTCTTTGCCGGACGACAGTTTGGCGTCGCGACTGGCGATAATCTGGCTGCCATGCTGCCGCGATTCGCTGTCGGTCTGGGTGCGATCGTAAGTTTCCCAGGTAATGCCGATGGTGCTGTTGTTCCAGTTTTCGCGCTTTTCCTGAAGCTTGCGGCTTTCGACCGTCGACAGGGTCAGATTGCGTTTGGCCTCAACGGTGACGTCGCGAGCGCTGACATCGGTAGCCGCCAACGTCAGATCCTTGCCGCTGTGCAAAGCGACATCGCCCTGATTGCTGCGAATACCGGCACGGGTCACGTCGAGGCTGTTGGCCACGGCTTCACCGCTGACACTGAGGTCACCGGCCGAGCGAATCTGCACGCCGTCACGTCCGGCCACTTGCACCGCGCCCACTCGCACGCCGGCACCTTCGGCGGTGCTGACAATATTGATGCGCCCGGCCTGCATCGCGCCGAACAGGCTGGCATCAATGCGTTGATCGCCGGTGTTGCCGGCAGGGTCGACGGCTTTTACCTGGCCGCTGGCGTAATCGACCTGATTGCGCCCGACCGTGAGATTCAACTGATCGCGCGCAGTGATCGCACCCTGGCTGTCGATACGCGGCGCGATCAGGTTGATCGAGCCCTCACCGTTGCGCAGGCCACCGCCCTGAATCTGCAACTGACCGCTGGCGTCACGGCTGTTCAGACTTTGCAGTTTGCCGTCATTCAATTCCGGACGACCGACCACGAGATTGGCATTTGGCGTGTTGATGAAGCTGCCGCCATTCACCGAGATGCCGTTGGGGTTGGCCAACACGTAATCGGCGGGCCGGCCGAAGATTTCCTGCGCGCCATTGATGGCGGACGGGTTGCGACTGATCACTTCGTTGAGGATCACGCTCGCGGCCTGGCCTTGCAGTTGCGGGTTGGCCGCCAGTTGTCCGGCCAGTTGCGATTGTCCGGCCTGTAAGGCGTTGTTCAGCACCAAGCCCTGACGGTCGACGTTGTAATCGAGGAACTGGTTGTGCGACAGACCCGAACCGTTGGGCGCGACGATGTTGACGATGGGCACACCGCCCTGGGTCTGCAATTGCGCGGTGCCGCCCGGTCCCGGTGCGACTACGACACCGCCGGCGAGCGCGCTCGGCAGGTGCACGGCGAAGAACAGGCTGGCAATCGCCCAGCGCAATTTGCCCCGAGGGGAAAGATGAAATGCAAAGGTGTGTGCTGGCATAAAAACGTCTCCATGTGAGTACGGCATCACGTTGCGCGTTTAGTCTTGGCCGTGGCTGACGCGCTCAGATCCGACGGCTGTTTGTTCACTGCGTTGTTCAGATTTGCAGGCCGACTCGCATCAGCCAGGTTTCAGGCTCGTGCTGCAGACCGTTCGGCGTGTTAAGCGCGCGTTGGTAATCGACATCCACTTGCAGGTTCTTCCAGCCCAGATTTACGCCGACACTGGCGCCACTCAGGCGTTGGCCCTGCGCGCCGTGATCGGCCTTGATCCAGCCGTGGTCGAGGCCCGCGCGCGGGGTAATCTGCACCGGCCATTCACTGCGCAGCGGCAAGCGCAAGGTGTTGCGCCAGATCGCGCCGCTGGCGCCGGAGGCACTGCTGACCCGATAGCCGCGCACCGCCGAATCGTCGGTGCCGAGTAGTTGTTCGATCGCCGGCAGCGGGTCCGGGCTGTACTGCAAATTGAGCTGGCTCTGCCACTGCCAGGCCTGCGCGCCAAGCTGACCATTGCGCCATTGGCTGAGGCCGGCGCGGTACTTGCGGAACTGTGCCTTGGGCAGGTTGTTGATCTGCTGTTGTGAATCGTCGTCGGCGCCAAACCAGCGCAGGCCCTGGGCGTAATTGACGTCGAGGTTCCACACTGCGCGGTCGAGCCAGAACAGATTGAGCCCGGCCTCGGCCACGGTCAGGGTCGGGCTTTGAATGCCAAGGCGAACGTCTTGCAGATAGCTGTCGACATCCTTGTGCGCCAGTTGCAGGTTGGCGCTGAGCTGACGGCTCTGGTCGCGCCACAGCACACGGTCGGCGCGCAGGCTGACTTGGTCGGTGATGCCGGTGCTGTGAAAGGTCACGCTTGGCAGTTTGAATGGCGCGCGGTATTCGGCGTGGCTGGCGAACACGCTGTAGGTCCAGTAGCCGTAGGGAATCGCGTAATACAGGCTGGCGTTGCGGCTGTAGCGATCGCCCTGATTGAGGGTGTCGCTGGCGCTGAGGCTCAACAAGTCGTTGAGCTGCAACGGGCTGTCGAGACTGAGGCTGACGGTGTCGCGGTCGCGCCCGGTGCTGGCGCTGCCCAGGTTGTCGATCCCGGCATTCAGGGCCCAGCGTGAATGCGCCGAGGTGCGCGAACGCAGGATGATCCGCGAGGCGCCGGGCTGGCTGCCGGGGGCGATATCAGCGGTGAGATCGATCGAACGCAGGCGATTCAACTGATCGAGGCCCTGCTCCAGATCGCGCAGGTTCAGGGGCTCGCCGAGCATCCCCGGAAACGCGCCGCCCAACGAAACAGGCAGGCTCTGATCGGCCAGTTCGATGGACTCGATGTAGCCTTCATCAACGCGGATATCCAGCGACTGCCCCGCTGCCGGCGCGCTGACCAAATACGGGCGGCTGGCGATGTAACCCTTGTCGACGTAGCTCGCGGTGATGGTCGCCAGCAGATGATTGATCTGGCCGACGCCCATGCATGGCGCCAGCAGCGGTTTGATCCGCGCATTGAGCTTGTCGCTGTCGATCAGCGTGACACCACCGATGCGCGTACCGCTCAATGGCCAGCAACGTTCATCGGGGGCAACGGTCTGCGGGATGGCCGGGGTGATCGACGTCGGGCCGAACGTGCCACGCTCCAATTGCCGTTTTCTCTGTTCAAGTTGCAGTTGTTGCAGATCGCGCTGTTGCTGTTGCTGCTGGCGCAGCACTTCCTGGCCCGGCGCTACAGGTTCGGCGGCTTCAATCGAGGAGGCACAGACACTCAACACAAAGGCCGACAGCAGCGGGCAAAGCGGGGAACGACGGCGAAAAACAGCGCGAAACGGAAACGGCACGCAACATCCTTGCGATCATAAAATGGCGTAATGCCATGTCATCAATGATCGTGATAGTCGGAGCCCTCCTACACAAATGCAAGACGCTTCCTACAGCGCTTACATTTCTTAAACAATTGCTTTGCCTGGCTTTATTGTCAGCAGCAAGGCCACGGCGCTGCACGCTATCAGGGTTTCCCCGAGGGCTTGAAACCAGCCGGCGAGCATCAGCCCCGCGCCGATCAGCAGGTAATACATCAAACCCAACAACGCCCCGGCGGTGCCCAATCGATCAGCGTAATCGGCCAGTGCCGAACCGAGAACATTGGGGATCGCCAAGCCAAAGGCCAACACCACCAGCAACATCGGCAGGATAAACGCGACACTGTTCTGCAGCGACCACACGCCCACACCACCGAGCAACGCGATACCACCCGCGAGGCGAATCAACTGCAATGCCTTGAACCCGGCCGTCAGTAAACGCCGGTTGAGCCATGCTCCAAAACCTGAACCCAGCGCGAGGATCACACCGCTGTAACCGAACCCGCTGGCACTGACGCCCAATCGCTGAAAAATGAACGGTGCGAGGCTGTAATAGCTGAACAGCGCCACATTGAACGAAGCGATCCACAGCGCCGAACGCCAGATACCCAGGTCACGCAACATGCGCCCGAGGGTTTCGAACAAACCGACATGGCCGGTTGGCGCTGTCCGGGTTTCCGCCAGGGTGTACCAGCTCCACAGCCACAACAGCGTTGCCAACAACAGCAACGCGCCAAGCACACCGCGGTAACCGAAAACCTGAACCAGACTGGCGCCGCTGAACAAACCAATCGCCGGGCTGGCCGCCAGCGCCATGCCCACCAACGAAAACACCTGGGCCAGTTCGGCGCCTTTGAAGCGGTCGCGCAACACGGTTTGCGTGACCACCGAGCCCACAGCAGCACCGAACGCCGCCAACATCTGCACCAGCAACAAGCCGTTGAAACTGCTGACCCGCAGGCCTAA
This sequence comes from Pseudomonas sp. SDT291_1_S447, assembly GCF_054070155.1. Taxonomy (NCBI): domain Bacteria; kingdom Pseudomonadati; phylum Pseudomonadota; class Gammaproteobacteria; order Pseudomonadales; family Pseudomonadaceae; genus Pseudomonas; species Pseudomonas sp. SDT291_1_S447. Next base: position 3,991 of record NZ_JBSVXS010000109.1, on the reverse strand, counting down.
AAGCGTGGCAATCGCATAGATGGCCAGTCCCGCGAGCATTGCCGGGCGCCGACCGATGCGATCACACAAACGCCCCCACACCACCACCCCGACAGCAAACGCGAGGAAATACACTGACAACGTCTGCGCGGCGGCTTGCGGGCCAACGTTAAACACACGCCCGATATCACCGAGCGCCGGGCTGTACAGGGTTTGTGCGATCTGCGGAAACATCAGCAACGCAATTGCCAGCAGCAAGAAATTTCTGTTGTGCATCCTTCATCACTCCTCTCATGAATCGCCGAGGAGTTTAAGAACCGATGAGTGGCGTATTATCCAAATTCTGCCAATTTATCGCTGAAATCGGACAACCCATGGCTTGGCTCGACGCCCACGCAACCTTTGACGCTGATCGCTTTCAGGCGCCGGTGATTGGAATCGCCTCGACCTTGGGCGATCACGATTCCGGCCTGCACCGTCATCAACGCGGGCAATTGCTGTACACGCGACAAGGCTGCACGCGGATTACCCTGGCGCAGCAGTTATGTCTGCTGCCGCCGTCGCGGGCGGCGTGGATTCCGCCGGGTGTCAGCCATCGTGCGGTGATGCAGCAAAGTGTCGATTACCGCTCGATCTACTTGATCCCCGAACTGTGCGCCGAGTTGCCGCAGCAGGTCTGCGTGATTGAAGTCAGCCCTTTGTTACGTGCGGTGCTGGAACCGATGGCGCTGGCCGATTTCGCCACCGATTGGCAGCAGGGCAAATTCGCCCACCTGCTCGGCCTGTGCCTGAGCGAAATCGCTGACGCGGCGCAGCAACCGATGCTGTTGCCGTTACCTCAGGACAAACGTCTCGCGCCGCTGCTGAAAACGCCCGAACGTCTGCCTCCGGAACTGCAAGTGCTGGAGCAGCAGATCGGCGCCAGCAGTCGCACCATCGGGCGAATTTTCCAGCGCGAAACCGGCATGAGTTATCAGCAATGGCGCCAGCAGTGGCGCTTGATGCGCGCGATGGAATTGCTCGCCACCGGACGCAGCCTGAGTTACTGCGCTTTCGAAACGGGTTTTGCCAGCGATAGCGCCTTTATCGCCTTCTTCAAATCCATGACCGGCCGCACACCGGGCCATTGGCTCAAGTGAGCAACTGACGATCGGCGTCAGAAATCATTTGCGACTAAATATTACCTGCGTCATATTACAGCCATAATAACGACCCGTTTACCAGGTAATCCGCCATGACCAGCATGCCCACCCTCGAACCTGTTGTGGTGAAGACCAAGCCGCCCCTGCTCAAACGCTTGTTGCTTCCCGGCGCGGGTTTGCTCGCGCTGATCTTCGCCGGTGTGTACGCCGTGCACTGGTGGGGCGCCGGGCGTTTTCTCGAAGAAACCGACGATGCCTATATTGGTGGCGATGTCACGGTGATCGGGCCGAAAGTCGCCGGTTACATTGACGAAGTGCTGGTCAGCGACAACCAGCACGTGAAGGCTGGCGACGTGCTGATTCGCCTCGACGCTCGCGACTATCGCGCCAATCTGGCCAAGGCCGAAGGCGCCGTCGCCGCCGAAGAAGCGCTGCTGGCCAACCTCGATGCCACCGAACAACTGCAACACGCGGTGATCGGCCAGGCCCGCGCCGGCATCGATGCTGCCGGTGCGGAAACCGCACGTTCACGGGATGACAACGCGCGCTACAAACGCCTGGTGACGACCAATGCCGTGTCCGTGGAAAGCGCACAACGTGCCGACGCCACCTTCAAAACTGCACAAGCCTTGAGCGCCCGCGCCCAAGCCGAACTGCTGGCCGCGCAACGCCAACTCGCGGTGATCGACACCCAGAAACAACAGGCCCGCGCCGCCCTTCAACAAGCCCGCGCCGAACGTGATCTGGCGCAACTGAACCTCGGCTACACCGAACTGCGCGCGCCGGTCGATGGGGTGATCGGCAACCGGCGCGCACGGGTTGGCGCCTACGCGCAGGCCGGTTCGCAACAGTTGTCGGTGGTGCCGGCCAGAGGCTTGTGGGTCGATGCCAATTTCAAGGAAGACCAATTGGCGCGGATGAAACCCGGGCAGCGCGTGAGTATCCGCGCCGACGTGCTCGCCGGTCAGGAATTCCACGGCCGCCTCGACAGCCTCGCCCCCGCCACTGGCTCGCAGTTCAGCGTTTTGCCGCCGGAAAACGCCACTGGCAACTTCACCAAAATCGTCCAGCGCGTACCGGTGCGCATCCTCCTCGACCCGGCCGACGGCGTGCTCGGTCACTTGCGCCCGGGGCTGTCGGTGACGGCGGAAGTCGACACCCGCGCGCAACCGGAAACCAGCGCCGTGGCCATCGCGCCATGAGCACCGCCCTCGCCGCCCCAGCGCAACCGTTCAACACGGCGGACATGGCGACCGCGACCAAAGTATTCGCCTTCGCGACCATGTGCATCGGCATGTTCATCGCGCTGCTGGATATCCAGATTGTCTCGGCGTCGCTGCGCGATATCGGCGGCGGACTGTCCGCCGGCACCGACGAAACCGCGTGGGTGCAGACCAGTTACCTGATCGCCGAAATCATCGTGATTCCATTATCGGGCTGGCTGTCACGGGTGTTCTCGACGCGCTGGTTGTTCTGCGCTTCGGCGGTCGGTTTTACCTTGGCGAGTTTGCTCTGCGGCATCGCCTGGAACATCCAGAGCATGATTGCCTTTCGCGCGCTGCAAGGTTTTCTCGGCGGCTCGATGATTCCGCTGGTGTTCACCACCGCGTTCTTTTTCTTCACTGGCAAACAACGGGTAATCGCCGCCGCGACCATCGGTGCGGTCGCGTCACTGGCACCGACATTGGGGCCGGTGATTGGCGGCTGGATTACTGATATTTCGTCGTGGCACTGGCTGTTCTATATCAACCTGGTGCCGGGGATTTTCGTTGCCGTTGCGGTGCCGATGCTGGTGAAAATCGACCAGCCGGAATTGTCGTTACTCAAAGGCGCGGACTATCTGAGCATGGTGTTTCTCGCGCTGTTTCTCGGCTGCCTGGAATACACCCTCGAAGAAGGCCCGCGCTGGAACTGGTTCAGCGACCAGACCATTCTGACCACCGCGTGGATCAGTGGCTTGGCAGGATTGGCGTTCATTGGCCGCACCTTGCACGTGGCCAATCCGATCGTCGATCTGCGTGCGTTGAAGGATCGCAATTTCGCCCTCGGCTGCTTCTTTTCGTTCGTCACCGGCATTGGCCTGTTTGCAACGATCTACCTGACGCCACTGTTCCTCGGCCGGGTGCGCGGCTACAGCGCGCTGGACATTGGTCTGGCGGTTTTCTCTACTGGCGTGTTCCAGATCATGGCGATTCCGCTGTATGCCTTTCTGGCCAATCGCATGGACCTGCGCTGGATCATGATGATCGGCCTGGGTTTATTCGCGGTGTCGATGTGGGAATTCAGCCCGATCACCCACGACTGGGGCGCCGGCGAGTTGATGCTGCCGCAAGCGTTGCGCGGGATTGCTCAGCAACTGGCAGTGCCGCCGGCGGTGACGTTGACCTTGGGAGGGTTGGCACCCGCGCGGCTCAAGCATGCGTCGGGGCTGTTCAACCTGATGCGCAATCTCGGCGGTGCGATTGGTATTGCGGCATGTGCGACGATTCTCAATGACCGCACCAACCTGCACTTCACGCGGTTGGCCGAGCATCTGAACAGCAGCAATGAAGCGATGAATCAGTGGCTGTCGCAGGTCGGCGGCAACCTCGCGAGTCTGGGCCAGAGCGGCGACGTCGGCGTCACCGCCAGCCTGCGGCAGCTGTGGCTGCTGACCTACCGCGAGGCGCAAACGCAGACCTACGGCGACACCTTTTTGATGATCGGCGTGTGCTTCATCATCGCCACGGCGATGGTGCCCTTGATGCGCAAGGTGCAACCACCGGCGGCGCCGAGCGCGGATGGGCATTGATCCAGCTTTCTGAAGTTTTCCCGGCCCCTGTAGGAGCTGCCGAAGGCTGCGATCTTTTGATCTTGTCTTTTAAAAGCAA
>NZ_JBSVXS010000108.1:0-18143 GCF_054070155.1 Pseudomonas sp. SDT291_1_S447 | reverse complement strand
ATGATTTGAATGGCACACCGCTATCGCGAGCAGGCTCACTCCTACAGGGGGTTACGCGGTTGGTTTGGGATCGGGTTTCGCCAGCAGGGTGTAAACGCACGGCAGGACGAACAGCGTAAACAACGTGCCAATCGACATCCCCGTGGCAATCACCATACCGATATCAAAACGGCTCACCGCCCCCGCCCCCGTTGCCAGAATCAACGGCACCATGCCAAACACCATCGCCGCCGTGGTCATCAGCACCGGTCGCAAGCGAATCGCCGCCGCTTCCTCAACGGCTTCACGCGCCGTCAGGCCCTTGTCCTTGCGCAACTGGTTAGCGAACTCGACGATCAGGATCCCGTGCTTGCTGATCAGACCGATCAGCGTCACCAGCCCGACTTGGGTGTAGATGTTCATGCTCGACCAGCCAAGGAACAACGGAATCAGCGCCCCGCAGATCGACAACGGTACCGTTACCAGAATCACCAGCGGATCGCGGAAGCTCTCGAACTGCGCCGCCAGCACCAGAAAGATAATCGCCAGCGCCAGCGCGAAGGTTACCCACAACGCGCTGCCTTCCTGCACAAACTGGCGTGAGGCGCCGCCGTAGTCGAAAGCAAACCCGGCCGGTGCTTCTTCGCGGGCAATCTGCAATACGGTGTCGATGGCTTCGCCCATGCTGACCAACGGGAAACCGGAAATCTTCGCGGCGTTAAGTTGCTGGAACTGATTGAGCTGGCGCGGTCGTGCGCGGTCGCTGACCTTGATCAGCGTCGACAGCGGCAATAACTCGCCCTGAGTGTTTTTCACGTAGTAGTTGTTCAGCCAGTCCGGGTTATCGCGATAGGGGCGCTCGACCTGGGCAATGACCTTGTAGCTGCGCCCATCAATGGTGAAACGGTTGATTTCCGCCTCGCCCAGCAGCGTTGCCAGTGTGCTGCCCAGATCGAGCATCGACACGCCCATCTGCGCCGCTTTGGCGCGGTCGATATCGACCACCACCTCGGGTTTGTCGAACGCCAGATCAAGATCGACGAAGGCGAACTTGCCCGACTCCATCGCGCGTTTCTTGATCCGGTCAGCCACTTGCAGCAGCAGTTCATAGTCGTTGGCGGTGTTGACCACGAACTCGAACGGCAAGCCTTCACCGGTGCCGGGCAGGGAGGGCAGGTTGAAGCCGAAAATCTGCAGGCCCGGTATGCCCTCCAGTTTGCCTTGCACCTCCGGGAGAATCTGCATTTGCGTGCGACTGCGCTCGTTCCACGGCTTGAGCAGGAAACCACCGATGCCTGCCTGCACGCCGTTGTAGCCGTTGATCTGGAACGAGGAGTAGTACTCCGGGAATTCCTTGAAGATCTTGATGAATTCGTCGGTGTAGGTGCTCAGGTAATCAAGGTTGGTCGGCTGCGGCGCAGTGGCCATCATGAAAATGATGCCCTGATCTTCATCCGGGGCCAGTTCCGATTTGGTGAACTTGAGGAACACCGGGATCAGGCACAACACGATCACCGCGAATACCAGCACCACCGGCCGCGTGTTCAGCGTGCCGTGGAGCATGCTCTGATAGCGGCGCTTGAGACCTTCGAAAATGCGGTCGAGGCGGTGCGCGAGGCCGCTGGGGTTTTCCTCGTGACGCAGCAAAAACGCGCACATCATCGGCGACAGGGTCAGGGCGACGATCCCGGAGATCACTACCGCGCCAGCCAGGGTCAGGGCAAACTCCTTGAACAACGCCCCGGTCAGCCCGGTGAGGAACCCGATCGGCGCATACACCGCCGCCAGGGTGATGGTCATCGACACCACCGGCATGGCGATTTCCCGTGCGCCTTCCAGCGCCGCATCAAACGGCGTCTTGCCTTCCTCGATGTGCCGGTGGATGTTCTCCACCACGACAATCGCATCGTCCACCACCAGACCGATGGCCAGCACCATTGCCAGCAGCGTCAGCAGATTCATCGAGTAGCCCATCATCTGCATGAAAAACATCACGCCGATCATCGACAGCGGAATGGTCACCACCGGGATCACCACCGAACGCAATGCGCCGAGGAACAGGAACACCACAACGATGACGATCAGCACCGCTTCGAACAGGGTTTTCACCACTTCGTCGATGGACGCCTGGATAAACAGCGTGGCGTCGTAGGCGATTTCGCTTTTCAGGTTCGGCGGTAGCTGTGCTTCCAGCTCGGGCATCAGCTTGCGCACTTCCTTGATCACATCCAGCGGGTTGGCGCCGGGGGTGGCCTTGATGCCGATGTACACCGACGGCGTGCCGCCAAACGAGCTGATCGAGTCGTAGTTTTCCGCGCCCATTTCCACCCGCGCGACATCGCTGAGCAGCACGCGGCTGTCGCCACTGACCTTGAGCGGAATCGCCGCAAAGGCCTCAGCGGATTTCAGTTCGGTGTTGGCGTTGATGCTGGTGACCACGTATTCGCCTTTCACTTCGCCGGCAGCGGAGAGGAAGTTGTACTGGCGCACCGCATTGGTCACGTCGGCGGCGCTGAGGCCGAAACCGGCGAGTTTTACCGGGTCGAGCCAGAGGCGCATGGCGAACACCTGATTGCCGAGAATCTCCGCTTCGGCCATGCCCGGCAGCGTTGCCAGTTTTGGCTGGATCACCCGTGACAGGTAATCGGTGATCTGCGGGTTGCTCAAATCCTTGCTGAAGAAGCTGATGTACATCAGTGCCGAGGCATCGGCCGATTCCTTGCTCAGCACCGGGTCTTCGGCGTCCTGCGGCAACTTGTTTTTCACCTCGTTGGCCTTGGCCAGCAACTCGGTGAACAAACGGTCGGTGTTCGAGCCGATGCGTGCGTAGATCGAGATCACCGAGAAGTTCTGCCGGCTGACCGAGGTCATGTAGTCGATGCCCTCGGCGCTGGCCAGACTCTGCTGCATCGGCTGGGTGATGTAACCCTGAATGGTTTCGGCGTTGGCCCCGGGGTAAGCGGTGGTCACCGTGATCAGGGCGTTTTCCATTTGCGGGTATTGGCGCAGCGGCAACTTGCTCCAGGCCTGAAAACCAAGCAACACAATCAACAGGCTGACCACAGTGGCGAGCACCGGGCGGCGGATGAACGGATCAGTAAAAGCCATGGGGATTCCTTGATCAGTCGGCGCGAGGCGGACTGTTCTGCTCGCCGAGGGTCTTGTCGTCGCTGATGGCAATGTGGGCGCCGTTGTCCAGTTTGATCTGGCCGGCCGTCACCACTTGTTCGCCGTTCTGCACGCCCTTGTTGATCATCACCAGGCCATCGCGGCGTTCACCGGTTTCGATGAAGCGGCGTTCGGCGATCAGCACCGGTTGGCCCTTGTCATCCTTTTCGAGGCTGCCATCTTCGGCTTTCTTCTGCCCGACCACGTAGACCGAGTTGCCGTAGAGGGTGTAGGTGATCGCGCTTTCCGGCACGACGATATGTTTCTGCGGGTCGGGCAGCAGCACTTCAAGGCTGGTGAACATGCCCGGCAGCAGTTTGCCGTCGGGGTTGGCCAGGGTGGCGCGGATCAGAATGTTGCGCGTAGTGCTTTCGACGATCGGGTTGATCGCGCTGATCTTGCCGGCGAAGTTTTGCCCGGGGTAAGCGGAGACCGAGATTTGCACCGGTTGACCGATGGCCAGTTTCGGCACCGATTGCTCGGGCAGATAGAAGTCGGCGTAGAGACTGCTCAGGTCCTGCAGCGTGGCGATTTTGCTGCCGCTGGCGAGGTAGTCGCCGACGTCGACCTGGCGGATGCCGATGGTGCCGCTGAACGGCGCGAGGATGCGTTTTTTCGCCAGCGAGGCGTTGAGCTGATTGACCGTGGCCTTGTTCTTTTGCAGAACGGCGGAGAGGCGGTCGTACTCGCCTTTGGAGATCGCGCGGCTGTCGACCAGTTGCGCGCCACGGCCGAAGTCCAGTTGCGCCAGACCCAGGTCGGCTTTGGCGGTTTCCAGCAGGGCGGTCTCGACGGCGCTGTCGAGTTGCAGCAATGGTTGCCCGGCCTTGACCTTCTGTCCGGATTCGAACTTGAGTTCGGTGACGGTGCCGGCGACTTCCAGGCTCAGCTCGACACCTTGCAGCGCCTTGAGTGTGCCGACGGTAGGCAGGCGCAGCTGCCACGGTTGCTCGCTGGCGTTGGCCACGGCGACGCTGATCGGCGGTTTCGGCTTGGAGAAGCCCTGGATCATCGTGTAGATCGAAAAGGCTTTGTACCCGCCCAGCACCAGGACGATCAACAAAACAACACCCAACATGATCAGCATGCGGCGACGCAGCATATTTCCAGTTCCTTGGATAAATCAGGTGAGACAGGCGGGCACATTACTCCGAGTGGAGGGGGGATTCCAACTGGCAGTTCTTACAGGGGGGCGCAAAAAGATTGCAGCCTGCGGCAGCTCCTACAGGGGAGTGCATTCCAATGTAGGAGCTGCCGCAGGCTGCGATCTTTTAAGGCTGTTTTACGCCATCAAGTGAAGATGGTTGTCCCAGAGCCCCGCCGGCAATTCCAGCGGCTTGGCCAACAGCTCATCCTGACGGCAATCGTAGTACCGGCAACGTCCTTGCCCAGAGGTCACGACAAAACCATCCTTCACCGCACCGACACCCGCGCAATCGGGCAACGGCGCATCGAGGCGCACCTCGCCACTGTCCAGATCCCAGATAAAGAAGCGATTGCCACGCGGCGCTGTCAGCGCGACCAGCCGCAGATCACTGTGCACCGCGACGCTGGCGGTGTAATGCCCCATCGACTGCAACTGATGCTCCGGCACCGGGAAGGCCACGAACGGCTGCCCCGGACGCTTGATCGCCAACAGTTCCGAGCGCTCATGCGACGCGCCCATGAATTGCTGACCGGCAACGATGGTGCCATCGCTGGCGATGCCCAGATGGCGCACGCTGTTCATCTGCTGGGCGAGGGTTTCCTTGCTCAGCAGGGTGCCATCGCGCTGCATCAGCACCAGACTTGGCTCCATGGCGTTGAGGTTCATGTCGACGCGGCTTTCCGCCTCGGTACGAATCCCGCCGTTGGCCACCACCAGCGTCTCGCCGTCAGGCATCCACGACACCTGATGCGGGCCGAGGCCGTGGGTGGAAATCTCACCGCTGTGCACCAGCCGCTCGCCTTCGAACTTGTACACGCCGAGCAAACCACGGCCGGGATCGGTGGTGTCGTTCTCGGTGGCGTACAGGTATTCACCGTCCTTGTGCACCACGGCGTGGCCGTAGAAATGCCGGTTCGGCTGTGAGGTCACCGTCTGCAGCAACTTACCGTCGCGCAGGTCGATCAGGTAGCTTTCGGTGCCCGGGCGACGTGCGACAAATAGCGCGATTGGCTGCGTCGGGTGATTGATGATGTCGTGGCAACGCTGGCCGACCTCGGTGGCGAACACCCGGGTGCCGTCCAGCCGATAGCCGACGGCGTAGTGCTTGCCGTCGGTGTCGTCGCGCGCCGACAGCAACAGCGGGCTCTGATCCTTGCGTTTGAACAGCGTCCAGCCGCCCAGCGTCACTGCTCCCAGCAGTGCACTACCTAAAGTCAGAACCTGACGTCGCAGCATGGCACTTGCCCTCATCAGTCACCGTCGTTGGCGTTGAAGCCCAGTTGGATGCCCAGCGCCTTGGCCAGTTCGCCTTCGTGCAGGCGATGGACGACGTTGAGGCTGTCGTAGATGTCGTTGAGTTGCTGACGACCGGCGTCGTCTTCAAGCATTTCGCCGAGCGAACGCTGGGTGCTGTCGAACAGTTTCAGCGACGCGGCATAAGCGGCGTCGATTTTGTCGGCCAATGGCTTTTGCTCAGATGGCAACAGACCGCGCAGACCTTTGTTGTCGACGCCTTCCCACACGGTTTTGGCGGCGGCGAGGCTGGCTTCCAGCGCGGTCAGGGACGACTGGCTGCGCCATGCATCGGCCTGGAACGGCTGTGGCACGCCCTTGCTCTGGCGGCCCATTGGCGTGCCGAGTTTTTTCTTCAGGGTGTCCAGTGCGGTGACCTGCACACGCAGCAGATCAGCGATCGCTTCGTGGGAGTCGGCGTAACGCTGGTTGGGGAACTTGGTCATCTGCGCGAGCATGCCGTCGGTGTTGTTCCAGTTCTGCAGAATCTCTTCGGCCAGTTGCTTCTGGCGCTCGCCGATGGCGATCAGCAGTGGGCAGTACTTGGCTTTCTGCTCGGCGTTGGCCACGTCAGGCTTGGCGTCGAACAGGATGTATTCGTAGGCCGACAGACCTTGCACGACCACACTGGATTTGGCCAAAGCGGCGGCATCGATCTGCGGCTGGGCGACCACCAGTTGCTCGACCTGACGGCCGACGAGGTTCTTCTTGTCCGGCCAGAACTGCACCTGCCACGAACGGTTGCCCTCGGCCAGCGGGCCGATCAGCAGCGGTTGCAGCTCGGCCCAGGCTTTCTGTGCGTGGAGGAAGTCGGCGCGGGCGGTTTCCAGGGTTTCTTTGCCCTGGCAGTAGGCGAGGGCACTGACCGCCAGTTGCTTGTCGGCCTCGACCCAGCGGGTGTAGGTCGGCAGGATCACCGATTTGGCGATGGCCGCCGAGGTGACCGCTTGCGGATCCTGCGGTGAGCAGGCGCCGAGGGCGAGCGCGGCAAGGCTGGTGAACAGTAGCTTGGGACGGAACATGTCGGGCTCCCGATTCTTTATCAGTGTTTAAAGTGAGTTCAAAAACGCCAGCAACGCAGCGCGCTGCTCGGCATTGAAAGACAAAACCTGTTGCTGCGCGGCTTGCGCTTCGCCGCCGTGCCAGAGCACCGCTTCGAGCAGATTGCGCGCACGGCCATCGTGCAAAAACTGGGTGTGACCGCTGACCGCTTGCGTCAGGCCAAGCCCCCACAACGGCGGCGTGCGCCAGTCGCGGCCGGAGGCCTGGAATTCCGTGCGGTTGTCGGCCAGACCGTCGCCCATGTCATGCAGCAGCAGATCGCTGTACGGGCGAATCACCTGATTGGCCAGTTCAGGTTCGGCCGCGTTGGCGGCGGTGGTGTATTTCGGCGTGTGGCAGGAATCGCAGCCGGCCTGGAAAAACAGGTTCTTGCCGGCCAGCACTTCTGCATCGTTGATGCCACGGCGTGCAGGCACGGCGAGGTTGCGGCTATAGAACAACACCAGACGCAGGATGTTGTCGCTGACTTCCGGCTCGCCGTCCGGGCCATTGCCGTTCGGCGCCTGTTTACAGGCAGTTTGCGCGTCGGTGCAGTCATCGAAGGGACGCAGGCTGGTCGTGAGGCCCATATCACCAGAAAACGCATGAACATTTTGTTGATTGAGGTTCGGTTGTCCGGCTTTCCAGCCGAATCTGCCCATGACGGTTTTCTGCAAGGCGTCATCCCAAACTTGATTGGGGCGGCCATTGATACCGTTTTTGTCTTTTGCCTGTGCGGCGGCATTGGCGAGGATGGCTTCTTCGGGGATCGCTTCGAGCAGGCCCAGACCAATCATCGGCGGCGCGACGCGGGCGGAAAAACGCGTGTCCGGGTGCATCGGGCCGTAGCCGAGCTGGGTGATCTGCAAGACCGGTTTGCGTAGTTCGATTTCGGTGCCGTCCTTGAAACGAATCGGCACTGGCGTGTAATCGACGCGGACTTTGCCTTCCGGTACGACACCGGGCACCGCCATGTCCTGGAACTGGCCGCCGTACACCGGCTCCGGCACCACGCCGACCTGCTCGATAACTTTGGCGAATTCCGGCGTGTTGGGAATCGACAGGCGCACGAGCATTGACACCGCGTTAGGCGCATCCGGTGGCGGCGGATGACCGCGACCGTCCTTGATATGGCAGCCCTGACAGGCATTGGTATTGAACAGTGGCCCGAGACCATCGCGGGCGGTGGTGGTCGACGGCGCGATCACCCACGGGCTGCGGAAGAAGCTGTTACCCACGCTGAAATCCACCCGCCGCGACGGCGGCAGGTTGGCCGACGGCAGGGAGAATGCATTCTGATCGGTCTTGCGCACGGTCGCTGCACCGCCCGAACGTGCTTCGCCAGGCTCGGCCTTGGTGAAACGCGGGGCGTCATCGCAGGCACTCAGGCCCAGGGCCAGCAACAGTGCGGACAAGCGAAGAGGCAGCGAGGGCATCAGACATCCTGCGGACGGGCAAAAATAAAGGCGCAAAGTCTAACAGGGCGAGGGGGTTTGAATAAGAGGAATTATCGTTTGCTTGATATGGCGCAAATCTGAAGAGCAATGCAAAACCCCTGTAGGAGCTGCCGAAGGCTGCGATCTTTTGATCTGTCTTTTTTAGAAGCAAAGTCAAAAGATCGCAGCCTTCGGCAGCTCCTACAGTGGGCCGTATAGGGCATGCATGAAAAAGGCGACCCGAAGGTCGCCTTTTTTTGAATCGAACGCAGTGATCAGAACTCGTGATCAGCGTTGTCCGGGTTCAGGTCGCTGATGCCCAGTTTGCCGGCCGCGGCTTCTATCGAACCGGTCTGCTTGACCAAGGACGCGATGGCGTCGCGAACAATCTGGTTGCCTGCGGTGTTGCCGGCAGCGATCAGTTGATCGTAGTGCTCACCCTTGTTGGCGTGATCAACCATGACCTGGATCTTGGCTTCGGTGGCCGCCAGATCGGCTTTCAGTGCGGTGTCGGCAGCCGGATCAGCCTTGGCCACCAGCGACGACAGGCTGGCGCCGGTCATTTTGGTGCCGTCAACACGGGTGTACTCGCCCAGGTAAACGTTACGAATGCCTTTGGCATCGTAGAAGTGCGAGTTGTGCGTGTTGTCGCTGAAGCAGTCCTGCTCGTCTTCAGGGGAGTTGGCTTCCAGGGAAACCTTCATGCGCTCGCCGGCCAGTTCGCCCAACGACAGGCTGCCCATGCCGAAGAGCATTTTGCGCAGACCGGTTTCGCCCGGCTCGGCTTCCAGGGTGGCGCGATAGTTGTCAGCCACGTTCGGCTTCCAGTTGCCGACCATTTCTTCCAGGTCGCTGACCAGCAGTTGGGTCACGGACTTCAGGTAGGCCCGACGACGCTCGTTGTGACCGCCGGTAGCGCCGGCGCCTTCCAGGTAGTCGGAGGCAGGACGGTTGCCAGCGCCAGGGCCGGTGCCGTTCAGATCCTGGCCCCAGAGCAGGAATTCGATGGCGTGGTAGCCGGTGGCGACGTTGGCTTCGGAACCGCCCAGCTCGTTGAGGCTGGCGAGTTTTTCCGGGGTGATGTCTTTGACGTCGACCTTGTCTTCGCCGACCTGAACTTCGGTGTTGGCGATGATGTTGGCGGTGGCACCCGGGTTACCCAGTGCGTGCTCGTAGGATTTGTCGACGTAGTCGATCAGACCTTCGTCCAGCGGCCAGGCGTTAACCTGACCTTCCCAATCGTCGATGATGGTGTTGCCGAAGCGGAACACTTCACTCTGCAGGTACGGAACGCGCGCGGCGACCCAGGCAGCCTTGGCGGCTTTCAGGGTGTCGGCGTTCGGCTTGGCGAGGAAGGCATCGACGGCGGTCTGCAGGGTTTTCGCGGTGGATTCGGCATCGCTGTAAACGGCGAAGACCATGTCGGCGTAGTGCGCGACCACAGCCTTGGCGGCGGCTTCGTCGACTTTACCGGCAGCGGCAGGCGCAGCCACTGGAGCGGTGGTGCTGGCGGCTGGCGTCGGTGCGGCCGGAGCGGCAGCCTTGTCTTTGCCTTCGCCGCATCCGGCGAGGGAAATAGCGATGGCCAGCAGACTGGCGGTAGCCAGAGGCATACGAATCATGGCGAACATCCTGCTTCGATAGTTGAGTGGACTCGCGCTGGGGGTGCGCAAAACTGCGACATAATGCAAATCTTTCGCATTATGTGTAAAGGGTTGTGGCTGGAAATATTTCTTATTTACGTCGGTGTGATGGCACCGATCAAAAGATCGCAGCCTCGTTGCACTCGACAGCTCCTACAGGGGAATGCGATTCATGTAGGAGCTGCCGCAGGCTGCGATCTTTTGACCTTCTAGAGAATGGCCGCGTTAGTGCGTTGCGCTTGCTTGAGATAGGCGCCCAGCTCGCGGGCCGGCAGCGGCTTGCTGTAGTGGTAGCCCTGACCTTCGTGGCAGCCTTCGGAAATGATGTAGCTTTCCTGCTCGGCGGTTTCCACGCCCTCGGCAATCACCTGCATGCCGAGGCTCTTGCCCAGTTGAATGATTGCGCGAACGATGGTCGCATCGTCGTCGTCATCAAGCAGATCCTGAACGAAGCTCTTGTCGATCTTGATCTTGTCCAGCGGCAGGCTTTTCAGATAACTCAGCGATGAATAGCCGGTGCCGAAGTCGTCGATGGCAATCAACGCGCCGGAACGGCGCAGGCTCAGCAAGTGTTGCGCGGCGGTGCTGATGTCTTCCATCAGCCCGGTTTCGGTGACTTCCAGCTCCAGGCTGCGCGGTGGCAGACGGTACATCTGCAGCAGGTTATTGACCACGCGCGGCAGCTCGGCGTGGTGCAGTTGCACGGTAGACAGGTTGACCGCCATGCGCAGGTCGGCGAAACCCTGATCGTGCCATTCGCGCAATTGCTTGCAGGCCTGATCGAGCACCCATTCGCCGATAGCTATGATCGTGCCGTTCTGCTCAGCCAGCGGAATGAACAAGTCCGGCGGCACCAGACCGTGTTCCGGGTGCTGCCAGCGAATCAGCGCTTCGACGCCGACCACGCGATGATCGCGATAGCTGATCTGTGGCTGATAGACGAGATAGAACTGATCGCGCAGCAAGGCATCGCGCAGGTCTTTTTCCAGCTCGCGACGGCGACGCATCTCGCTGTCGACGCTGGCGATGTAGAACTGATAGCGGTTGCGCGAGCGGGTCTTGGCCAGTGTCATGGTCTGCTCGGCCTTCTGCAACAGCTTCTCGGTGCTGTCGCCGTCCTCCGGGAACAGAGTGATGCCGATGGTCGCGCGCAGGCGGATTTCCTGATGGTCGAGGGCAAACGCCGCTTCCAGGTCATCGAGGATGCTTTGCGCCAGTTCAGCCGCTTCATAAGGCTGTTCGATGTCGGCCTGTACCAGGGCGAACTGATCGCCACCCAGGCGGGCGAGGGCGCCTAAGCGGCCACTGTGGGCACGCAAGCGATCGGCGAGAGCCAGCAACAATTGGTCGCCGGTCTGGTAGCTGAACTGCTCGTTGATGCCTTTGAAATCATCCAGCCCCACGCACAACACCGCGACCCGCCGTTGCAGCTTGCCGGCGTCGACCAGAATCTTGTCCAGTTGCTGCTGCAATTGCTGGCGATTCGGCAGGCCGGTGAGGAAGTCGTACTGGGCCATGCGCAGCAGGCTGTTTTCCGCTTCGTGGCGCAGGTGAGTGTTGCGTTCGATTGACTCGAGTAACTGGTTGGCGGTGCTGATCCAGATGCCCAGTTCGTTTTTTTCGTGGCCCTTGAGCTGCGGAATCTTGTGCTCGCTGGGGCGATCCGGATTGATCTCGGTGAGGTGCTCGATGATCCGCGACAGCGGCTTGGTCAGCAGCCAGTGATAGACCAGATACAGCACAAGGCCCATGGCCAGTGCGCGCAGAACCCCGGAAATAAAGATGATCACCGAGCTGACGATAAACCCTTCGCCATAAGTGGCGGTGTCGAGGGTGATACTCAAATCGCCGTAATACTCGCTGTACGGCCCACGCCCCACCAGTTGCGTGGTGAAGGTGCGTTCCTGGCCGAGGATCAGGTCGGTCAGCCAGCGGCTGTTGGACTGCTGCAGGTCGCGGGATTTCTGCGCGAGCATGGCTTCGTTGGGATGGCCGATGGAGGCCTGACGCACGGCATCGTCCTGGAACAGGCCTTCGATCACCTGCATGCCCATCTCCCGATCGAGGCTATATACCGCCTGGGTCGAGGGGTCGCGGAACATGTCGAGGATGCGTTCGGCGTCGCCAGCAACCGCCTGACGGGTTTTGTAAGCATCGAAAACAATCTGCGCGCAGCTCAAGACTACGCCGACGATCAATGCCGACAGGAGCACGACCCGGAGCAACTTCACCGACAAGCTGTTCTTGAGTTCCAGCTTCAAAGGGTTATTCCTTGTTCCGTGCGGGTAGCGTCAAGTTGCCATGAGTATTGGCAATCCCGTGTTGGCAGTCAAAGGGACAATCAGACCGGGGTTGATTTGCCCGTGGTCTCGCCCGAAATGCTGCGTTTTGGAGTATTAGCCCTATTTGTACTGTGTCGGTAGTTTCGGCTCTCAACTTGAGTGGTTCGCAGCATTTTTTCCTCTTTTTGATGTTAGCCCGCTGTGGCATGGCGGCAAGCAGCGGCAGACAGCTTTCATTGTGAGAGAAACGCTATTTAAATGCGGGCAAAAAAAACCCGGCCGAAGCCGGGTTTTTTGACTGGCGCGCAGCTTAAGCGGTGAAGGTTTTGCCTTCGAACTGCTCAGCAACGAACTTCCAGTTGACCAGGTTCCAGAACGCTTCGACATACTTCGGACGAACGTTGCGGTAGTCGATGTAGTAAGCGTGTTCCCAGACGTCGCAGGTCAGCAGCGGGGTGTCGCCGCTGGTCAGCGGGTTGCCGGCGCCGATGGTGCTGGCCAGGGCCAGAGAACCGTCAGCCTTTTTCACCAGCCAGCCCCAGCCGGAACCGAAGGTGCCGATCGAGGTTTTGCTGAACTCTTCCTTGAACTTGTCGAACGAACCGAAAGCAGCGTTGATGGCTTCAGCCAGAGCGCCGGTTGGTTGACCGCCGGCGTTTGGCGCCAGGCAGTTCCAGTAGAAAGTGTGGTTCCAGACCTGAGCGGCGTTGTTGAAGATACCGCCCGAGGAAGTCTTGACGATTTCTTCCAGGGTCTTGCCTTCGAACTCGGTGCCTGGCACCAGGTTGTTCAGGTTCACGACATAGGTGTTGTGGTGCTTGTCGTGGTGGTATTCCAGGGTTTCCTTGGAAATGTGCGGCTGCAGGGCATCGTGTGCGTAAGGCAGCGGCGGCAATTCGAAAGCCATGATGATTCTCCTAATCAGGTCTGTTGCGGTGAGCGCAAGGCCGATCACGGGCGGCCAGAAATGCACCGGCGAGTTTTTACTCTTTGCGGCGCAGGGTTTCGATCATAGCACCGGGGTTGCGGCATAACCACGCAACAACTGTGTGGGATAGAGGTTCCAGAGCTGTTTGGAATAAATCAGCTCGCGAAAATTAATTGCCCGGCTACCGTGAACATCATCAACGCCACCACCAGATCAAGGATCCGCCAGGTACTTGGCCGTGCCAGCCACGGCGCCAGCCATGCCGCACCCAGCGCAAGCGTGAAAAACCACAACAGCGAAGCACTCGCAGCACCAACCACATAAGCCCCCGGTACCGATTGCTGCGCGCCGAGAGAGCCGATCAGCAGCACCGTATCCAGATAAACGTGCGGGTTGAGCAGCGTCACTGCCAACGCACTGAGCATCACTGCGCGCAGCGAACGCACGGTCTGATTCTCGCCTTGACCCATGCTTTGTTTCGAACAGGCCCGGCGCAGCGCCTGGCTGCCGTACCAGATCAGAAACGTCGCGCCGCCCCAACGGGCAATCGCCAGCAGCGTCGGGTTCTGCGCCAGAATCGTCGCCAGCCCGAATACCCCCGCCGCCACCAGCAGCGCATCGCAGACCACGCACAATGCCGCCACCGGCAGATGATGTTCACGCCGCAGGCTTTGCGCCAATACAAAGGCGTTCTGCGTGCCGATCGCCATGATCAGTCCGAACGCCACCAGCAGGCCGTTCACATAGCTTTGCCACATAACAATTACTCCGCGTTGGCTGCGAGATCGCGCAGCACTTGCATGGCGCGTTCGGCGTCGGCCTGACCGACGAACAAATGGTCGTGGTAATAGCCGGCAATCACGTTGCAACTGATCCCGGCCTTGCCCAATGCCGTGGCGAAGGCGGCAGTGAGGCCAACGGCTTCCAGTGCCGAATGCACGTTGAGGGTGATCCACGCGGCGACATAGTCGAAGCTCAAACCAGCCTGTTCGGCGTGGGAACGTTCAAGAATCACCGTCAAACCTTCCTGTTCGCGGAAGCTGCCGACAATCTCCAGACCGCTTGGAAGCATTCCGTCGCGCAGGGTGCAGAACACGTATTCGCCGGCGTTGAGTTGCGGGCTCATGCTGCGCAACAGGGTTGTGAGTGAAGTTTCGCCAGCCATGAGAGTGATCCTTGAGAAAGAGTGCTTGCTGGCTATTCTCCGGGCGAAACCTGTATAAGAAAAACCAATAGTGCTGATCGCTCATTAGGAAAACTGATGTTCGACTACAAATTGCTTTCTGCTCTGGCCGCCGTGGTCGAGCAGGCCGGATTCGAACGGGCCGCGCAGGTGCTCGGCTTGTCGCAATCGGCGATCTCGCAGCGGATCAAATTGCTTGAAGCGCGGGTCGGCCAGCCGGTGTTGATTCGCGGCACGCCACCGTCGCCGACCGAGATTGGCCGGCGCCTGCTCAACCATGTGCAGCAGGTGCGTTTGCTTGAGCGCGACCTGCAAACCCTAGTGCCCGCGCTGGACGAGGAGGGTTTGCCGGAACGTTTGCGCATCGCCCTTAATGCCGACAGCCTCGCCACATGGTGGGCCGAAGCGGTAGGCGACTTCTGTGCCGAACAACATTTACTGCTCGATCTGATTGTCGAAGACCAGACCGTCGGCCTCAAACGCATGCGCGCCGGTGAAGTGGCCGCGTGCCTTTGCGCCAGTGAGCGTCCGGTTGCGGGCGCGCGCAGCGTGTTGCTGGGGGCGATGCGTTATCGCGCGCTGGCCAGCCCGGCGTTTATCGAACGGCATTTCCCTGATGGCGTACGCGCCGAACAATTGCCGCGCACCCCAGCATTGGTGTTCGGCCCGGACGATTTTCTTCAGCATCGCTATCTCGCCTCACTCGGTGTCGATGGCGGATTCGAGCATCATTTGTGCCCGTCCTCGGAAGGTTTTATCCGCCTGACCGAAGCGGGACTCGGCTGGGGGCTGGTGCCGGAACTGCAAGTGCGCGATCAACTGCAACGCGGCGTGTTGCGCGAACTGTTGCCAGATAAACCGATCGACGTGCCGTTGTACTGGCATCATTGGCGCAATGGCGGTCAGCTTCTAGGCTTGCTGACCGAGCAATTGGTGCGTTCATCGGCGCAATGGCTGGTGCCCTGGAAGCAGCCATGAGCGTCAAGCTGCAAGCGGCAAGTTCAGCGCTGCGCACCGTTTTAAACTTGCAGCTCGAAGCTTGAAGCTCGCAGCTGGTTTCATTGGAGTTTTGCATGAAAATTTTGGTCACCGGCGCAAGCGGCTTCATTGGCGGACGCTTTGCGCGTTTCGCTTTGGAGCAGGGCCTGGACGTGCGGGTCAACGGTCGCCGGGCCGAGAGCGTTGAACATCTGGTGCGCCGGGGTGCCGAGTTTGTCCCCGGCGATCTGACCGATCCCGACCTGGTCCGCGAGTTGTGTTCCGACGTCGAGGCGGTGGTGCATTGCGCTGGCGCCGTCGGACTGTGGGGCCGCTATCAGGACTTCCACCAGGGCAACGTGCAGGTCACCGAAAACGTTGTCGAAGCCTGTCTCAAACAGCGCGTCCGGCGTTTGGTGCATTTGTCTTCGCCATCGATCTATTTCGATGGTCGCGATCATTTCAACCTGACCGAAGAGCAAGTGCCCAAGCGGTTCAAGCATCACTACGCCGCGACCAAGTACCTGGCTGAGCAAAAGGTCTTCGGTGCCCAGGAATTCGGCCTGGAAACCATCGCCCTGCGCCCGCGTTTCGTTACCGGCGCCGGCGACATGAGCATCTTCCCGCGTCTGCTCAATATGCAGCGCAAGGGCCGGCTGGCGATCATCGGCAATGGCCTGAACAAAGTCGACTTCACCAGTGTGCAGAATCTCAACGAAGCGATGCTCAGCAGCTTGCTGGCCGCCGGCTCCGCACTGGGCAAGGCCTACAACATCAGCAACGGCGCGCCGGTGCCGCTGTGGGATGTGGTCAATTACGTGATGCGCAAAATGGAAGTGCCGCAGGTCACCAAGTACCGTTCGTATGGTCTGGCCTACAGCGTCGCGGCGCTCAACGAGGGCGCTTGCAAACTCTGGCCGGGGCGCCCGGAGCCAACCCTGTCGCGCCTGGGCATGCAGGTGATGAAAAAAAATTTCACCCTCGACATCAGCCGCGCCCGGCATTATCTCGACTACGATCCGAAAGTCAGCCTGTGGTCGGCGCTGGATGAGTTCTGTGCGTGGTGGAAAGCTCAGGACATCCGTTGAAACGATTCGGCCGGGCGGCAATGAACCGTGTCGCCGCTTGGGGGTCAATCCCTGCGGCTGCGGCGGTTATACTTCGCAGCATTTAGCCATCACCGCGTTTCACAAAGGTTGCCTCAATGTCCATGCGTAATGATGCCCACGACGATTTCGATGATGTCCCGAGCCTGCGTGCCGACAACTTCGACGACGATGACATTCCGACCACCGCCCGCACCTCTGTGCACTCGCGTACGCCGCCCGTGGTCAAGGTCAAGGCGGCCAGCACCGGCCCGTTGTGGGCCTTGGTCGGCGCATTGTTTTTCGCCTTCATTGGCCTCGCCTGGTGGAGCTTCCAGCAGATTTCGCTGATGGAGCAGCAACTGGTCGCGACCCAGGAAAGCTTCGCGCGGATCAGCGAAGAAGCCGCCGGGCGCTTGCAGGACATTTCCGGCAAGGTCGTCGCTAGTCAGTCCAACGTCACGAGTGACAGCGAGGCTTTGAAGCTGCAAATCAAACAGCTCGAAGGCAAGCTGCTCGATCAGAGCAAACAGCAGCAAGGCGTAGCGGGGCAGGCCAGCGATCTGGACAAACGCTTGGCACAGATGACCGCGCAGACCACCGAACAGCAGAACGCCAACACCCAGTTGCAGGCACAGGTCAAAGCCTTGAGCGCTGAGCTGGCGACCGTGAAAAGCACACCGGCCGACACCAGCAAGGTCGACACGCAGTTGAAGGCCTTTGATGCCCAGTTCAAAAGCCTCGGCGCCGATATCGCGGCACTGAAGAAACAGGGCAACCCGAGCGCGGCGATCGATCGTCTTGAGCAGGAAATCGTCGTCCTCAAAAGCGAACAGGACAACCGCCCGGCGGCACCGCAGGGTGGCGGCAATACCGCCGAGTTCGACGCCTTCCGTGCGCAGATGACCCGCAACATCAACACCCTTCAGGCGCAGATTCAGAATTTGCAGCAGCAGATCAATTCCCGCCCATAAGCTTTGTTGATCAGTGCAGGGGATTCTGTAATCCCCTGCATCATTCTGAATACTCGTACATCACCCCAAGCCGTCTACGCTCTTGAAACACCAACAAGAACGAGGGATGCGCTATGGGGTTTTTGCATAAAGTGGCCTGGCTCGGCGTGATGTTACTGGCCGGTTTCGGCCAGGTCAGCGCCGCCACTACCGCCAAGGATGACAGTCAGGCCGCCATCGCCTTGCTGGAAAAAGCCCTGGCCTACTACCACGACAACGGCGACAAGGCGTTTGCCGCGTTCAGCCGCCAGGGCGAGTTCGTCGACAAGGATCGCTACGTGTTCGTCGTCGATACCAAGGGCGTGATGCTCGCCAGCGGCGGGCCTTCATCAGCGTTGATCGGTCGTGACGTCAGTGAGGTGCTCGGCCCGGATCTGCAGAAAACCTTCAAGGATGCGTTGAAAGTGCCGGAAGGCAACGGCATCCAGCAGGCCGAATACCGTTGGCAGAACTGGGCCGATGGCAAGGTCGAGCGCAAGCACGTGTATTACCAGCGCATCGGCCAGCGAATTCTGGCAGTGGGTTACTACTTGCCGCGAGCCTCGGCCGAACAGGCCAAGGCGTTGCTGGACAAAGCGGCGACTGATTTGGGCAAAGACGAGAAGGGCACGCTGACGGCGATCAACTCGCTCAAGGGTGGCTACTTGCAGGACGACTTGTATGTGTTTGTGGTCGATCTGGACACCCAGCGCTACGTCGCCCACGGCACCAATCTGCGCTTGATCAACACCGACTTCGGCAAGATCAAGGATCCGGATGGCAAACCGGTAGGCGAGCCGATTCTGGCGCTGATCGGCAAGCAGGATGAAGGCGAGTATGAATACCGCTGGAAAAACCCGGTGACCGGCAAGGTCGAGGACAAACATGCTTACCTGAAGAAGGCCGGGCATTTCCTTGTGGCCGTGGGTTACTACAGCCCTTGAAGATCAAAAGATCGCAGCCTTCGGCAGCTCCTACAGGGGTTATG
>NZ_JBSVXS010000107.1:0-18352 GCF_054070155.1 Pseudomonas sp. SDT291_1_S447 | reverse complement strand
GGTGTCTGGACTGGCGCCTTCGCGAGCAAGCTCGCTCCCACAGGGGAATGCATTCCAAGTGTGGGAGCGAGCTTGCTCGCGAATGGCCGCGACTCGGTTTCAAACCCTAGAAGCAGGTCTCCATGCTCTCGATCACCGACAACTCGTCATCCACCAACAACCCCACGCGCCACTTGTCGAACGTCAGGCACGGGTGCGACGTACCAAAGGAAATGATGTCACCCACGCGCAACTCAACGCCCGGCGCCACAGTCATGAACGCGTGTTGATCCATCACCGCCGTAACCTTGCACGCACCGACATCATCGCCCACCGCTGGTACCACTCCGGCCTTGTAAAGCAACAACGGCACCGGCAAACCGGCATCGTACGCCACGTCGCGCTTGCCCAAGGCGATCACCGCAAAGCCTGGCTCGGGCAACGACTGCACGTGCGCCCAGACTTCCAGCGCCGGACGCAATCCTTCGTGCAAATCGCTGCGGCGGTCGAGCACGCAGCATTGCGCCTCTTTGTAGATGCCATGGTCGTGCGCCACATAACTGCCTGGACGCAACACACTGAGGAAACGCCCGCCGGCGTTCTGCGCTTCGAACGATTCGGCGATCAGGTCGTACCACGCCGAGCCCGAGGCGGTGATGATCGGCTTAGCGATGGCGAACGCGCCGCTGTTCTGCAACTGCACGGCCAGACGCACCAGTGACGCGGCGAATTCGCGGATACCGCTGACCGCGTGATCACCATGAATCACGCCTTCATAACCTTCGATACCGGTCAGGGCCAACGCCGGTTGCGCGTTGATCGCCTTGGCCAGTTCGATGACTTCCTGCTCGCTGCGGCAGCCGCAACGGCCGCCGACGACGCCGTACTCGATCATCACGTTGAGCTTCACGCCGCGCGAGGCGAAGTAAGCGCCAAGATCGGCGACGTTGTCCGGGTGATCGACCATGCAGTAGAAATCAAACGACGGATCAGCCAGCAGATCGGCGATCAATGCCATGTTCGGCGTGCCGACCAGTTGGTTGGCCATCAACACGCGGCGCACGCCGTGGGCGTAACCAGCCTGGGTCTGGGTCGCGCTGGCGAGGGTGATGCCCCAGGCACCGGCGTCGAGCTGACGCTTGAACAGTGCCGGGGTCATGCTGGTTTTACCGTGGGGCGCGAGTTCCGCACCGCTGTCGCTGACGAACTTCTGCATCCAGCGGATGTTGTGCTCCAGCGCTTCGCGATGCAGCACCAGCGCCGGCAGGCTGACGTCACGCGTCAGGTGCGCGCCGATCGCAGCGTTGCCCTTTTCCACAGCGTTTTTGTTGGCAGTCGTCATGGTCGAACTCCTCACTTTCGCGGCCGCAGACAGCCGCGGTTATTCGTTGATGCGCCGGGCGAGGCTGTTGGCGCTCTCGATCAGCACCCGGCGATAGTCGTTGTAATTGTTCTTCGCGTCGGCCCGAGGCGCGACGATGCACAAGGTGCAAATGGCCACGCCTTGCGGATCTTTGACCGGCGCGGCAAAGCAATGGGTAAAGGTGTCGGCGACGCTGTCGAAGGAGAAAAATCCATCGATGCCGGCCTGACGGATTTCCGCGAGAAAACGTTCCAGAGGCAGGCGTTCGCCATCGGGCAGGATGAAGTCGTCTTCGTCGATCAGGTCGATGATCTGTTGATCGCTCAAGTGCGCGAGCAGCAGGCGTCCGGAAGCCGTCCACGGGATGGGCGCGTTTTCGCCGATGTCTGAGGAAATGCGGAAATGCCGCTCGCCCTCCTTCATCAACGCCACCGTGTATTTACGGCCGTTGAGCAGGCACATCTGCGCGGTTTCACGGGTCTGGCTGACGATCTCCTGCAAGGCGTGATCGGCCTCGCGGCTGAGGTCGAAGTGACGCAAATGCGCCTGACCGAGGAAGTACAACTGCCGGCCCAGATAGACGTGACCGTCCTTGCCCACTGGCTCCAGAATCCGTCGTTCCAGCAGCGAGGCGACGAGTTCGTAGACGGTGGATTTCGGGCTGCCGATGCCGTTGGCGATGTCGTTCGGGCGCAGCGGCTGGCCGATCTCCTTGAGGAAATCGAGGATATCGAACGCCCGGTCCAGACCGCGTGCCCGGCGTTTGATGGTGTCTTCGGTCATTTCAGTGGGTTCCCATTCAAAGTCGCCGGATGGTAACTGGCCCTTGGTGTTGTGTCAGTTGGATTGCTGCCCTCACCCCCCGCCCTCTCCCAGAGGGAGAGGGAGCCTGACCGTATCGATGCACATGTTGTGGTCATTTGCCAAAATCTGCATCGACAGAGATCAGTCCCCTCTCCCAGAGAGAAAGAGCCTGACCGTATCGATGTAAATGTAAGCGTCATACGCAAAATCCGCATCGATACAGATCAGTCCCCTCTCCCTTGGGAGAGGGTTAGGGTGAGGGGCTGCGGCCTAAGCAACGCAGCAATTTTCAAGCCTTTTTCTTGTACGCAATGCAGTCGATCTCGACCTTGCAGTCGACCATCATGCTCGCCTGCACACAGGCCCGCGCCGGTGCGTGTTCCGGTTTGAAGTATTCGCCGAAGACCTTGTTGAAACTGCTGAAATCCCGCGGATCGTCCAGCCACACGCCAGCGCGCACCACGTCTTCGAGGCCATACCCGGCCTCTTCGAGAATCGCGATCAGGTTCTTCATGGTCTGGTGAGTCTGCTCGACGATGCCGCCGACAATGATCTCGCCATCCACGGCCGGCACCTGGCCGGAAACATGCAGCCAGCCATCCGCTTCAACAGCGCGAGCGAATGGACGGGGCTGGCCGCCAGCGGCGGTGCTGCCGGTGCCGTAACGCGTAATGCTCATGGGTACTTCTCCTGATTACAAATCGAAAGTTAAAACCGCGTGCTCTTGAGAAACTCGGCCAGACGCGGCGATTGCGGGCGCTCGAACAGCTCCTTGGGAGGCCCCTGCTCTTCGATCCGCCCCTGATTCATGAAAACGATCTTGTCCGAAACCTCGAAGGCAAAACGCATTTCGTGGGTCACCAGCAACATGGTCATGCCGTCTTCGGCCAGACCCTTGATCACGTTAAGTACTTCGCCAACCAGTTCCGGGTCGAGGGCCGAAGTGACTTCATCAAACAGCATCAGGCTCGGGTTCATCGCAATCGCCCGGGCAATCGCCACGCGCTGTTGCTGACCGCCGGACAACTGACCGGGAAAGTGATTGCGCCGCTCCAGCAGGCCAACGCGCTCCAGCCATTTCTCGGCGAGCACCACTGCTTCGTCCTTGTGCATTTTCTTCACCTTGAGCAAACCCAGGGTGACGTTCTGCAACGCGGTCAGATGCGGGAACAGGTTGAATTGCTGGAACGCCATGCCGGTCATCGCGCGATGGCGGGCAATGACTTTTTCCGCGTGACGCACACGCTTGCCGTTGACCTCGTCATAGCCGATGGATTCACCGTCGAGCAGGATCTGCCCGCCCTGGAATTCCTCGAGCATGTTCACGCAACGCAGCAGCGTGGTCTTGCCCGAACCGCTGGAGCCGATCAGCGTGACCACGTTGCCGCGCTGCATGCTCAGGTCGACACCCTTGAGCACTTCCACCGCGCCGTACTGTTTGTGCAGGCCGCGAATGTCCAGCAGCGCCTGATCCTGTGAAGCAACTTGAGCTTGAGTCATGGCAGGGCCACCCGCTTTTCAATGTGCCGGCCGAGTAATTCGATGCCGTAGTTGATGACGAAGAACAGAAAACCGGCGAACAGGTAGAACTCCAGCGTCATGAAGTTCCGGGCGATGACCTGTTGCGTGCTGAGCAACAATTCGGCGACGCCGATCACCGACAACAAGGTCGAAGCCTTGACGATTTCAGTGGACGAGTTGACCCAGGTCGGCAGGATCTGCCGCAAGGCCTGAGGCAACAGCACGTAGCCTAGGGATTGGTAGAACGTCAGGCCGATGGCCTGGCTCGCTTCCATCTGCCCGCGCGGCAACGCTTGCAACGCGCCGCGCACGATCTCGGCGACGTGGGAGCCGCAAAACAGCGTCAGCCCCAAGGCGCCGGCCTGAAACGCGCTGATCTGCCAACCGAGTGCCGGCGCCATATAGAAGCAGGCCAGCACCAGCACAAATACCGGCGTGCCGCGAATCAGGTCGACGTAAAACCGAAACGGTGCGCGCATCCAGAACTTGCCGTAGGTCAACACCAGACCGGCGACCACGCCGAGCATCGTGCCGAGCAGGATCGCCAGCGCCGACACTTGCACACTGGTCAAAAAGCCCTGCCACAGCGGCTCACGCGCGACCCACAATTCATGTAACCAACTCGGAGATTCGTACATCGCAGCCTCCTATCGGCGGATCGCCAGACGCTGCTCGAGGTAACGCAGCAGCATGGCAATGAGGTAACAGGCCGCGACATACAACGCCGTGGTCACCAGCCAGGTTTCGATTACCCGGTAGCTCTCGACGTTGATCTTGCGCGCGTAATAGGTCAGCTCCGGCACCGCAATTGCGGCGGCCAGCGAGGTGTCCTTGAACAGCGAAATGAAGTTGTTCGACAGCGCCGGCAAGACATTGCGCAGCATCACCGGCACCGTGACGTAGGCCTTGACCTGCCACTCGCCGAGGCCGATGGCCAGCCCGGCTTCGCGCTGCCCTTTGGGGATGCTCAGTAAACCGCCACGGAAGACTTCGGTCAGGTACGCCCCGGCATACAACGACAGCGTGATGATGAACGAGGGAATCTTGTCCAGACGAATGCCCAGGCTTGGCAAGGCAAAGTAGATCAACAGAATCAACACCAGAATCGGCGTGTTACGCACCACCGTGACGTACACCGAAGCCAGCACCCGCAAGGCGCGATGCTTGGAGAGCAAGGCAAACGCCATCAGCAGGCCGATCACGCAGCCGATGGCGATCGACACCAAAGCCAGCTCAAGACCCAGACCGAGCCCCGCCAGCAAGGTGTCGAAATCGCGCCACACGGCGGCAAAGTTCAACTGATAGTTCATGGTCAGCAGTACCTTGAGCGGGGCGACGGGAATCGCCCCACTCTCACGGGATCATTTGAATTCGACTGGGAAACCGATGGCTGGGGAAGGCAGATCAACACCGAACCATTGTTTGAACGACGCCGCATAAGTCGGGAATTCAACGCCGGTCATGGCTTCATGCAGCGCGGTGTTGACGAAGTTCAGCCAGTCCTGATCGCCACGCTTGACTGCGCAGGCGTAGGTTTGTGGGCTCCACGCATAGCTTGGGCTACGGTAGCGGCCAGGGTTCTGCACCATCAGGTATTTGACCGAAGACTGGTCGGTGGCGGCGGCATCGGCGCGACCGGAGTTCACCGCCTGATACATCAGCTCGACGCTGTCGTATTGATCGACTTTGGCCTTCGGCAAGGCCTGATGCACCAGTTCTTCGGCGTAGACGTTTTGCAGCACGGCCACGGTAACGCTGTCGCCGGCGGCTTGCAGATCTTCGATTTCCTTGTACTTGCTGTTGTTCGGCAACAACAGGCCAACGCCTTCGCGGTAGTACGGCAGCGTGAACGCCACTTGCTGCGCGCGGCTGGCGGTAACGGTGATGAACTGGCAGCTCATGTCGACTTTGTCGGTGAGCAGATTGGGAATCCGCGCATCGGACGACTGCACCACGAACTCGACTTTGCTCGGGTCGTTGAACAGACCTTTGGCGACGATCCGCGCGATGTCGATATCGAAGCCCTGCAACTTGCCGTCCGCGCCCTGAAAGTGCCACGGCGCATTGGTGCTGCCGGTGCCGACAATCAATTTGCCACGGGCCAGAACACTGTCGAGCTTGCTGTCGGCTGCCTGGGCCATACCCATGACAGCGGACGAAGCCGCAAGAATAAAAACACACGCTTTGAACAACGAAGGACGGCGATGCATGGCAAGCACTCCAGAATTGTGTTTATTCCGCTATACCGGAACACGGTTTGTTACTACGGAATAGACAGCAGAAAGTGTGCCATAGCTTTGGCAATAAAACCCAGGTCTTCGGAAACATTAATCGGTTCAACAAGTTAGCCCGCGGATCTGCGCGCGACCATTGCCAATAGAGGTTTGAACTTCGCTACTGAGGGCAACCGATTGGGAAGTAACGTCACATCCAAGGGCATGTGCGCGACCGATTGATGCACAGATAAAGCATTGAATCGGACTTGGAAAATGGCTTGAGCGCGAGTGACCGCTCATCGGATTTCCGGCTCGACCTGTCAGAGTTGACAGTTGTTGACCGGTGAATTGATAGGCCTACTGGTCCGGACCGAACGGGTCAGGAACCGAACTTAAAATCTCAATAAGGACTTTTGAAATGGCCAATCTGATTAAAAATGGTGATTTTGCGAATCAGGGCGATCACTGGACAGCAACAACCCCGAATAACGTCAGTTACGTAAATGGTCACTGCATAATCGCGACTCCTGACTCCATCAGTCAGGACATTCTCCTGGGCAGCGAGGGCGGTGGCAAATTCATGATCTCGGCAAGAATGAAAACACTGCCTGGCTATGCTGGCCGCGTCACTGTGCAACCACTTCCGACAGGCAACCCGGTTGAACTTGACGTCGGAGGTAACCAAGGCTGGACGATCAAGTTCCAAGAGTTCGACGCCCCTCTCGCGACACTCAAGTTCACGGTGAAGGTTGAGTCCAATGACGGTACGTTTGATGAACTTGGCTCTTATTTCAGCGATGTAACGCTATCCAAGCTGCTCTGAGCCAATACTCTTGAAAGCGAGCTTTCATCTCGTGACGGCTCGTTTTCTCCGTGAACGCATCACCACTGCAGTCCGAAAAAGGGAGTTTACAATGGACTTGACAACCCCTTTCGCAGCCTTGCCTGCCACCTATCGCAAAGCCCTGAAAACCTGGCGCCCGGTGATTCTGTATTTCGCTAACGAGTACTGCCCCGCCTGCGAGTGGGCCGGGCCGATTTTTCGCCAGACGGCCGAGCCATACCGGCATCGCGCCAATATCTACATGCTCAATACCAGCGAAACTGCACGTCATCCGCTGGTGACCGAGACGCCAACCGTGCTGTTTTACAAGAACGGCAGGCTGGTGAAAAAACTCAAAGGCATCGGCACTGAAGAAAGCCTCGCGCGGGATTTCGCCGAGCATGTCGGCAAGACCAAAGTGCCCACTGCGCCCCGAAAGCGAACGCATGATCTGTCTTGGCTGCGTCGAACATTTCGTACTCTGCGCACTGTTCCTCGGGCACGCCTGCGAAGTCTGTGTTGAACATGCGGACTGAAAAACTACACTTTTCATCAATGAATACTGCGGTGCCTGAACCCAAGCATTCGCGAGCAGGCTCGCTCCCACATTTGAAACGCGTTCCAATGTGGGAGCGAACTTGCTCGCGAAGAGGCCGGCACAGTTAGTAGAGAACGCAAGTATTACGCGGCAGCACGCACCAACAACACCCGCGTCACCCGCCGTTCCTCAACGGCTTTGACCGTCATGTGCCAGCCTTCAAGTTCCAGACGATCACCGATCACCGGCAATCGATCCAGCAAGCTCATCACCAACCCGGCCATGGTCTGATAGTCCTCGGTGGGTTCTGCACCAAACCCGGTGCGTTGACGCACACGCGCAAGGTTCAACGCACCACTGACCATAAACCCGCCGTGCTCCTCGACCACGTCGGGGCCTTCGATTTCGCTGGCATCGGGCAACTCACCGGCAATCGATTCGAGGATGTCGGTCATGGTCAACACACCAACAAAATCACCGAACTCGTTGACCACAAAAGCAATGTGCGTCGAGGCGGCGCGCATTTGCTCCAGTGCGTTGAGGATCGAATAGCTGTCGAGCAAATTGATGGTCTTGCGCGCCAGGTGTTCCAGGTTCGGCTCGGTGCCGGCCAGGTATTCCTTGAGCAGTTCCTTCTTGTGCACGAAGCCCAGGGGCTCATCCACCGCACCGTTGCGAATCAATGGCAGACGCGAATAGGACGAGTGCATCAAGCGGGTACGAATCGCCTCGCGATCATCGGCCAGATCAATCGTGTCGACATCGGCGCGCACGGTCATCAGCCCGCGAATCGGGCGCTCGGCCAGTTGCAGTACGCCGCTGATCATCACCCGCTCGCGCCGGTCGAACAGTTCGGCAATTGGCGCGTCACCGTCGTCGAGCAGATCGGAAATTTCCTCGCCAACCTCCTCCGCCGCCAGTTTGCGCCCGCCCAGCAAGCGCATGACCGCATGAGCCGTGCGCTCGCGTATCGGTCGCAAGCCTTGCATCGAACGCTTGCGTCGAGCCCGGGCGATCTGGTTGAACACTTCAATCAGAATCGAGAAACCGATGGCGGCGTACAGATAACCTTTCGGAATGTGGAAGCCCAGACCTTCGGCCGTCAGGGCAAAACCGATCATCATCAGGAAGCCCAGACACAGCATGATCACCGTCGGGTGCGCGTTGACGAAGCGCGTCAGCGGCTTGCTGGCGACAATCATCAAGCCGATCGAGATGATCACCGCGATCATCATCACCGCCAGCTCATCGACCATGCCCACGGCGGTAATCACCGCGTCCAGCGAGAACACTGCGTCGAGCACCACAATCTGCGCGACGATCGGCCAGAACAAGGCATAAGCAGCGTTGGTCGTGCGCTCACCGATGTGGCCTTCAAGGCGCTCGTGCAATTCCATGGTCGCTTTGAACAACAGGAACACACCACCAAACAGCATGATCAGGTCACGGCCGGAGAAGCTCTTGTCGAACACCTCGAACAACGGCTGCGTGAGGGTCACCAACCAGGAAATACTCGCCAGCAGGCCAAGACGCATGATCAGCGCCAGCGACAGGCCGATGATCCGCGCACGGTCACGCTGATGCGGTGGCAGTTTGTCCGCCAGAATTGCGATGAACACCAGGTTGTCGATACCCAGCACCAGTTCCAGCACGATCAAAGTCAACAAGCCTAACCAGGCCGTGGGATCCGCTAACCATTCCATAAAACGTCTCTATCTCTCTCGGTGAATTCAGGCTGCCGGACACGGCAAAGCGCAACGCGAAGGCTCTGGGGCCGCGTTATCTACGATAGTCGGGTGTCGGAAAACCGGATGTTGCGAGTGCGTCAAGACCGCGCCATGGCGCGAGGGGAAGGTGCGACTGGGAGGCTCCGAGAGGGTGTTCATGCAAATCCTGAATGAAAAATGGCCTTGGAGCGTACAGGCTTTGGGAACATTTCCTACAGCGGCAAATCATTTCAAAATCTGTACAGTCTGGAGAGATGTGTTGATTGTGCTGGCCTCATCGCGAGCAGGCTCACTCCTACAGGGGGCGTATTGCAACTTCGTGTCAGCGGCCGGCGAAGCGCAACCGCGAGAGCTGGCGCAAATCCCCTTCGAGGTAGTAATCATTGGTCCAGCTGTCGTCCGGCGCCAATGGACTTACCTGTTTCAACGCCAGTTTCTTCGCGAAATAACGGAAGCGGTAATGCTCGTAGAACCGCAGCAGTTCCAGACCATATCGATCGGCCAGATCGGTGTCGCCGCGAATGATCAGGTAATTTTCATCGTTGCCATTGCTGGCCGAGGCACTGAGGTTGTGGCTGCCGCTGATGATCGTCGGCGAGTCGCTGGTGAAATCGGTGACCACCGCTTTGGTGTGCACCAGCAGGTTGCCTTTCTGACCTTTCATGTTCTCGCGCAACCAGCCTTCGAGCCCGGTGTTGAGCAACGCAGTGGCGGCGAATTCGGCGCTGCGGTCGGCATGGAAGCCGGTGATGCGACTGGCAGTGTTTTGCAGGCCATAGCGCAAAATGTCGTCGTGAGGCTGACCCAGCAAGGCATTGAGGACCGCGTCCGGCAGCGAGAACGCCGTGACGAACAGCACGTCCTTTTTCGCCGCACCGATGATCCGCACAAACTCCTGCAGATCAGCCCCACCGGTACGCGGTGAGAACCCGGCGAACAACGGTTGCTGCGGATTCATCGGGTTGTGTTCAGTCAACCAGTCACGGGTGGCGCCGAGATCATCCGGCTGCACCCAGATCTGCTCGAACGTCTGCAGATAACTGGCAGCAACCGACTCGTCGTCCAGCACATGCACCACGTTGGCCTGACGATAAACCCCGTTGGCGGTGAAATTGGTGCTGCCACACAGAACCGCTTCAGGCTGCTGCTCCCCACTGACGCCGACGCGGCTGAGGACCATGAATTTGTTGTGAAAGATATTGTGGGTCACTCGCCCGCGCTTGGTCGCGGAAGGCAGTGCCGCCAGGCTCGCTTCGTTGATCGTGGTGTCTTCATCATCCGGTCGGGCGTGATACAGCACCCGAACCTGCACACCCCGCGCGAACGCCGCATTCACCGCGTCGACGATCGCCTGCAACTGATACTCGTAAATCGCGATATCAAGCGCCCACTGGTCATCGACCGCACGCTCGATAAACCCGAGCAAGCGTGCGAGCAAGCCGTTTTCCAGCCATTGCCGTGGCGCGTCGGGCCAAGCTTCGATGGGCATGTGCTTGTTGGCGCTGATCAGTGCGTCCAGTTCGGGAAACTTGCGCTGGAAGGCCTGACTGGCGGCGACAGCACGATTGAACATCACGCTTTGATTGCTTGGGTGACCGTCATCGGAGGTGATCGTCAGCTGCAGCGACTCGCCCAGCTGCACGGCATCCGCAGTGCCGTAGGCCAGATGCACGCGATAGTGAAGGGTCATGCCCGGATTGACCGCGTAATCGGCCCAGCGAAATTTCTGCAGTGGTGCGATATCGCTCGGTGTGGCGTGGAACTGGGGAAACGTGTGCGCCTTGCCAGGGAATGTCAGGCTGTTGAACAGGAACAACCACGGTTTGGCGCCCTGCTGCTTTTCGATGGCAAATCCCAGCAGGCCCTTGCGCCGCGGTTCGGCCAGATCCATGGCCAGTAGCACGCCGTTGGTACCGGCGTAGGCTTTGACGCGGAAATCGTCCGCGGGATTTTTGACCAGTACGCGCATCGCTCACTCCTTGTGATTGGGCTGGGGTGCAGCATAGAGCAGTGATGCGGGTTTTGAGTGTTCGGCTCTAGACCGGATCGATGCAATCGCGAGCAGGCTCACTCCTACAGGGGAACGCTTTCCAAATGTAGGAGTGAGCCTGCTCGCGATGAGGCCCGACCAGACACAGAAGGTATCAGAGAGAAATCAGCTCATCGATATGTCGATACTCTGATCCCAGCGCCTCAGCCAGATCCCGTGCCCGACCCAACCGGATCGGCCCGCGCTCGATATCGATCAGCAACCCCGGACACGCCAGCGCCGCTAGTCCCGACCACTGTTTCAAACGTCCATCGGTCACCACCAGCAACCGCTGCTGCTCGGCGGGAAAACGCTTGCGTCGCACCGCCAGCCATTGCTCGGCCTGCACCAGTGCCGCCAGTAACGGCGTGCCGCCACCGGCACCCAATGCCTCCAGCCAGACGCGCAAACCACTGGACGCCTTCAACCCCTGCACCTGCCATTTCGGCGCCGAGCCACTGGCCGTCAATAATGCGAGGCGCGCGCGCTGGCGATAGGCGTCATCGAACAGTTGCGCGAGCAGACCTTTGGCATCGCTCAAAGCGTGATGACGCCGCGTCGAGGCTGAGGCGTCGACGATCACCAGCCACAGTTCATGCGGCGAACGTGTGCGCAGTTGGAACAGCAGATCTTCACGGGTTCGAGGACGCCCGTTGAGCAACGTGCCCGGCCAGTTCACCGTGCCGCTGCGCGCGGTATGACGCTTGCCCTGGCGTCCGTTGTCCAACTGTCCGGCGCGGGGTCTGGCATTCGCCCCCGCGTCGGAGCGGGGGCGAATGCCTAAGGCTTTTTTGGCCAGCTCGGCACTTCGCGGCGGACGCCCGTGGCGAGCGCGGGCGCTGGCATATCGCCCCACTGGCCCTGCCCTTCGCTCGACGAGGCCTGGGTTTCGGCTGGCGACTGGGCAGGTTGCTGCGGGCTCGATGGCGCTTGCTCGCGACGCCGATGGCGCAGGGCAAACTCGGCCACGGCGTCGATGTCCTCTTCGCCAATCTCCTCAGCCCCGCGCCATGCCGCGTGGGCACGCGCCGCGCGCAACCAGACCAGGTCGGCACGCAAACCATCGACTCCGGCGGCGAAACAACGCTCAGTGATCTGCGCGAGTGCGGCATCGTCCAGCGCAATATTGGCCAAGGCGCCGCGAGCGTGTTCGCAACGCGCGCGCAGGTTTTGTTGTTCGGTTTCCCACTGCGCGCAGAACGCTTGCGGGTTGCTGTCGAAATCCAGTCGCCGACGGATGATCTGCCCGCGCTCGGTCGGTGCCGTGTGGCCACTGAGGGCAACGTTCAAGCCGAAGCGGTCGAGCAACTGCGGACGCAACTCGCCCTCTTCCGGGTTCATGGTGCCGATCAACACGAACTTCGCCGAATGCCGATGGGAGATACCGTCACGCTCGATCAGGTTGGTGCCGCTGGCGGCAACGTCGAGCAGCAGATCCACCAAATGATCGGGCAGCAGATTGACTTCATCGACGTAGAGCACGCCGCCGTCAGCCTTGGCCAGTACGCCTGGCGAAAACTGCGCGCGGCCCTCGCTGAGGGCGGCGTCGAGGTCGAGGGTGCCGACCAGACGTTCTTCGGTAGCGCCCAGTGGCAAGGTGACGAATTGACCGCTGGCGAGCAGGTCGGCCAAACCACGGGCCAAGGTGGATTTGGCCATGCCGCGCGGGCCTTCGATCAGCACGCCACCGATTTTCGGGTCGATGGCGGTGAGGCACAGGGCGAGTTTCAGGTCATCGGCGCCGACCACGGCGGAAAGCGGGAAATGTGGGATGTCGGTCATTTTGGTTTTCTCTGTCGTGGTCTTGGGTGTTCTTGGTGTGGTGGTGTGTCAGTCGGGGTAGCCCTCACCCTAGCCCTCTCCCAGAGGGAGAGGGAACTGACCGAGGTGTTCTGGCGAGTTACGCCGACCTGAATTATCGAGTTGACTTCCATTCTGAACAGCACACAAATCGGCTCCCTTTCCCCCTCGCCCCCTTGGGGGAGAGGGCTGGGGTGAGGGGGTGACTTTCCTGAGGACGCTACATATCTTCCTCAATATCCAGCAGCAGATTCTCCAACGCCTCTTTATAAGCCCCCGGCTCCTGCCACATCCCGCGCTGCTGCGCCTCAAGCATCCGCTCAGTCATGTCCCGCAACGCATGCGGATTATGCTCACGAACAAATTCCCGAGTCGCAGGATCCAGCAAATAAGCATCGGCCAGCAAAGCGTACTGGTGGTCATCGATCAACTGCGTGGTGGCATCAAACGCAAACAGGTTATCAACCGTCGCCGCCATTTCGAACGCGCCTTTATAGCCGTGGCGCTTGACCCCGTCGATCCATTTCGGATTGGCCGCCCGCGAGCGGATCACCCGGTTCAGCTCTTCTTTCAGCGTGCGAATCTTCGGCAGATCCGGTTGGCTGTGATCGCCGTGATAACTGGACGCCGCTTCGCCGCGCAAGCTTTCCACCGCTGCGAGCATACCGCCCTGAAACTGGTAGTAGTCGTTGGAATCAAGCAAGTCGTGCTCGCGATTGTCCTGATTCTGCAGCACCGCTTGCACCTGGCTCAGGCGCTGGACGAATTGCTCACGCGCAGCGGTGCCTTCATCGGAGCCGCCATAGGCGTAAGCGCCCCAGTTCAAATAGACCTCCGCCAGATCGTCGCGGGTCTGCCACAAACGGCCGTCGATGGCGCCCTGCACACCTGCGCCATAAGCGCCGGGTTTGGCACCGAAAATGCGCCAACCGGCCTGACGCCGTGCGGTGTCCTCATCGACGCCCGACTGCAGCAGTGCCTCGCGCTCGGCTCGTACTTTCGCCGCCAGCGGATTGAGATCATCCGGCTCGTCCAGCGCTGCCACTGCCTGCACCGCCGCGTCGAACAGGCGGATCAAATTGGCAAACGCATCGCGGAAAAATCCGGAAACCCGCAGCGTGACATCGACGCGCGGGCGGTCGAGCAGGCTCAGCGGCAGAATCTCGAAATCATCGACACGCTGACTGCCAGTCGCCCACACCGGGCGTACGCCCATCAACGCCATGGCCTGGGCGATGTCGTCACCGCCAGTGCGCATGGTCGCGGTGCCCCACACGGATAAACCGAGCTGGCGCAGGTGATCGCCGTGGTCTTGCAGGTGTCGCTCAAGAATCAACGTCGCTGACTGGAAACCGATGCGCCACGCGGTGGTGGTCGGCAGGTTGCGCACGTCGACCGAGTAAAAATTGCGTCCGGTCGGTAGCACGTCGAGGCGACCACGGCTGGGCGCGCCGCTCGGGCCGGCGGGGACGAAGCGGCCGCTGAGGGCGTCGAGCAGGCCGCGCATTTCCGCTGGGCCGCAAGCGTCCAGGCGTGGGGCGACGACTTCGCGCAGATTCTCGATAATTGCACTGACTTCAGCCCAACGCGGTCTTTGTAGGAGTGAGCCTGCTCGCGATGGCGGTGTTTCAGTTAAATCAATGTTGGCTGACACTCCGCTATCGCGAGCAGGCTCACTCCTACAGGGGATTTGTAGTGTTTGGGAGATTAGGTTCGAAGCGAACAGTTCCAGGCGTTCGCGGGTGTCGCCGGCAGTGCGCCAGACTTCCTCGCTTTGCGATTGCAGCGCCTCGGGACGCGGGCCTGTCCATGGATCGGCCAGCGCGCAGTCGAGTGGATCGAAACCGAGTTCGAACGCTTTGGCGAGTGCTCGCAATAGGCTTGATTGCGCGCCTTTGCCGTCTCCGCGTGGAATACGCAGAAGCGCCAGCAACGTATCAATGCGCAATC
Source organism: Pseudomonas sp. SDT291_1_S447 (assembly GCF_054070155.1). Lineage (NCBI taxonomy): Bacteria > Pseudomonadati > Pseudomonadota > Gammaproteobacteria > Pseudomonadales > Pseudomonadaceae > Pseudomonas > Pseudomonas sp. SDT291_1_S447. Next base: position 3,602 of record NZ_JBSVXS010000107.1, on the reverse strand, counting down.
GCCCGCTCGGTGACTCGCCAAAAATGTGCAAGCCATCGCGAATCTGCGATTCCTTCAAATCACACAAATACGTATCGAGGCGCGGCAACCAGATCGCCGCATCGGAATCACTGTCCAGAGCGGCATCGAGTTGCAGTTCGCGGTCGATCTGCGTCTCCCGCACCAGTTGCAGAATGTCGCGCTGCAACTCGCGGGCGCGGCGCGGATCGAGCAGTTGCGCTTCGTAATACTCGTCGGCCAGCAGCTCCAGATTGCGCAGCGGGCCGTAGGTTTCGGCACGGGTCAGCGGCGGCATCAGGTGGTCGATGATCACCGCTTGGGTGCGTCGTTTGGCCTGCGCGCCCTCACCCGGGTCGTTGACGATAAACGGGTAGATATTCGGCAGCGGCCCGAGCAACGCATCCGGCCAGCAGTTTTCCGAAAGCCCGACGCCTTTGCCCGGCAGCCATTCGAGGTTGCCGTGCTTGCCGACGTGAATCATGCCGTGCGCGCCGTAGGTGTTGCGCAACCAGAAATAGAACGCCAGATAAGCGTGCGGCGGGACCAGATCCGGGTCGTGATAGACCGCGCTCGGATCGACCTGATAACCGCGTGCCGGCTGGATGCCGACGAAGGTCTGGCCGAAGCGAATGCCGGCGATCATCATCCGCCCGTCGCGGCACATTGGATCCTTTTCTGGCGTACCCCAGCGCGCAACCACTGCTGCACGATTGACTTCGGGCAGCGCGTTGAACATCGTCAGGTAAGCGTCCATCGCCAGGCTTTGCTGGCACGGACGCAGATCAATGGTGTCGAGATCGTTGCTGACGCCGCCGAGCAATTGCTGGATCAACTCGGTGCCGCTGCCCGGCAGTTCTGCCGTGATCGGATAGCCCTCGGCTTGCAATGCCCGCAGGATGTTCAGCGCCGCCGCCGGGGTGTCGAGACCGACGCCGTTGCCGATGCGCCCATCGCGGGTCGGGTAGTTGGCGAGGATCAGCGCGATGCGTTTTTCGCCATTCGGTACTCGCGCCAGATCAATCCAGCGCCGCGCCAGTTCAGCGACGAAATCCATGCGCTCGGGTTGCGCGCGGTAGCAGACCACATCGGACTGACTCCGCTCACTGCGCCAGGCCAGATCCTTGAAGCTGATCGGTCGGCTGATGATGCGCCCGTCGAGCTCCGGCAAGGCAATATGCATCGCCAGATCGCGCGGGCCGAGGCCTTGCTCGCTGTCGCGCCAGCCGGGCTCGTTGTCCTGCGCGCAGATCGCCTGAATCACCGGGATATTGCGGCGAAACGGTCGCAAGTGCGGTGCTTCAGGGCTGGATTGGGCGAAACCGGTGGTGTTGAGAATCACCCCCGCCTCGACTTCATCCAGCCAATCCTCGACCACCGCCAGGCAGCCGGGTTCTTTCAGACTGGCCACCGCGATCGGCAGCGGATTCAACCCCGCTGCCTGCAAGCGCTGGCAGAAAACATCGATGAACGCGGTGTTCGCCGCTTGCAAATGCGAGCGGTAAAACAACACCGCCGCGACCGGGTTCTCGGGCAGCCATTCGGCTTGCCAGTCACTCAGTGCGGCGGTGGTTTTTTGTGGATGGTAAATCGCCGTGCGCGGCAGGGTTTGCGGTTCGTCCCAAGCGTAATCACGGGCGAGCCAACGGTTGGCCAGACAACGGAAAAAATCCAGCGCATTGCCCAGACCGCCCTGACGCAGGAACTGCCAGAGTCGATCACGATCCACCGCGTTGACGGTGCTCAAGTCGCTGAGCTCCGGATCGGGACGGTCATCGCCCGGTACCAGAATCACCTGCACACCACGCTCGGACAACTCGATCAGACGCTCGACGCCATAGCGCCAATAGGCGATGCCACCGTGCAGCGAAATCAGGATCACCTTGGCGTGGCGCAGCACTTCATCGACGTACAGATCGACCGAAGCGTGATTCTGCACCTGCATAGGATTGGCCAGACGCAGGCTCGGATAATCTTCCGGTAACTGCTGCGCCGCTTCGGCGAGCAGCGCGAGGCTGGAGTCGCCGCTGCACAGGATCACCAGCTCGGCGGGGGTTTGGCCAAGGTCGGCAATGTTGTCATCCGAGACGAAACCGCCGGGCTGAGTCCTGAGCAGGTGCATGGTTTAAACGCTGAGCGCAGCGCGCAGTTGCGCTTCGAGTTGGGCGGCGTCGAGTTCCTGACCGATCAACACCAGACGCGTCACGCGCGCTTCATCGGCGCCCCACTGACGGTCGAAATGCTTGTCGAAACGCGTGCCCACGCCCTGGATCAACAGGCGCATTGGTTTGTTTGGAATGGCGGCGAAACCTTTGACGCGGAGGATGCCGTGCTTGACCACCAGTTGCGTCAGGGCGTCGAGCAGCAGGCTTTCGTCGGCTTGCGGCAGTTCGATGGAGATCGAATCGAAGGCGTCGTGATCGTGGTCATCGTGATCGTCATCGCCTTCACCATGGTGGTGATCGTGATGACTGTGACGGCTGTCGATGTGTTCTTCGGAACCGGCGCCGAGGCCGATCAACACGTCCAGTGGCAGACGACCGTTGCTGGCTTCGATGATTTTCACCGCCGGCGGCAGCTCTTCGGCGACTTCAGCGCGCACGCGAGCGAGATCTTCCGGGCTGGTCTGGTCGGCCTTGTTGAGGATGACGAGGTCGGCGCTGGCCAGTTGGTCGGCGAACAGTTCGTGCAGCGGCGATTCGTGGTCGAGGTTCGGATCGAGTTTGCGCTGGGCATCGACCTGATCCGGGAATGCAGCGAAGGTGCCAGCGGCCACGGCCGGGCTGTCGACCACGGTGATCACTGCGTCAACGGTGCAGGCGCTGCGGATTTCCGGCCACTGGAAGGCTTGCACCAGCGGTTTTGGCAGGGCCAGGCCCGAGGTTTCGATGAGGATGTGGTCGAGGTCGCCGCGACGCGCAACCAGCTCGCGCATCACCGGGAAGAATTCTTCCTGAACGGTGCAGCACAGGCAGCCGTTGGCCAGTTCGTAAACGCGGCCGGTGGCTTCTTCTTCGGTGCAACCGATGGTGCATTGCTTGAGGATTTCACCGTCGATGCCCAACTCGCCAAACTCGTTGACGATCACCGCGATACGACGGCCCTGAGCGTTGTCGAGCATGTGCCGCAGCAGCGTGGTTTTGCCCGAACCGAGGAAGCCGGTGACGATGGTGACGGGTAGTTTGGCCAGTGTTTTCATCGGTATGCCCTTTGGCAAGCGGCGGGCATACGGGACGAGAACCGGCAGCGCACGTGCGTGCCCGGAGAGTTCGCCACCGGATCACCCCGCCCGGTTGTAGTGAGAATCTGTGACGAGGCAGGTCTCCTGGCTGACGGCGTTCAGGCGCTGGGCCTGGCATTCGCTGCGCCTTCCCGCTGGCTCATGGGTTGAGCTGGCAGTGGCGTGGCAGCGAACATCACCGTTCACAGTTGCGGGGGCAGCCGCGGCATTGACCGCGTTCCCTTCTTAGCTTCGGCAGCGGCCGAAGAACCTCGAAAGCGCAAGGCTACGCATCGTCTAAGGGTGGGTCAATGGGCGTTGAGTTTTGGTTTTGGGGGCATATCCGTTGCTGCGGGTGCTGCCGCTGGCGGTTTCGCTCTTACAG
>NZ_JBSVXS010000106.1:0-18513 GCF_054070155.1 Pseudomonas sp. SDT291_1_S447 | reverse complement strand
TACAGGGATATACATTCCATGTAAGAGCTGCCGAAGGCTGCGATCTTTTCAAACCCACATAAATTTACCTGCGCAACAAACGTTCTAGCTTGGATAAAGCCTGCTTCATGGCTGACACAGGTAGGGCAATGAAGATTTCTCGACGATGGTTCATGGCAGGCCTGGCGCTGACGGGCGCTGCCGTGCCGGCGGCTTATTTTGGGCATCGTGAATGGACGAAACCGGATCCGACGATCACGCCGGGCGAGGCCTCTTTTGATGTGGCGGACATGGCCGGTCAGCGCCTGGCGAACGCCTTGCGCGGGGTCTGGGATATCCGTTTCGAAGGCGCTGACGCGGGCCTTGAAGGCTTGCCGCAGAAAGGCCTGCAGGTGTTTCTCGACATCGGCCATAAGGGTCGGGGCGTGTGCGGTTTTCTCGATACGCCGGAGCGTTTGCGCTCCGGCGAAACACCTCGTTACCGAATTCTCGGTGATCTGGCCAAGGCCGATGCGGCGAAACTGAGTTGGCGCCTGATCGACGCTGATGGGCAGATCAGCTATGAGCTGGACATGATCCTCGATGAAGTCTGGGCCGATTTCGGCAATGCCGGCAGCGGCACCCTCAGCGGCAAAGCGCTGCGCCTCGACCGACCGTTGAATTTGCCCGCGCAGGACAACCGCTTCGTCGCGGTCAAGCAGCTGTTTCCCGAAGCTCGCGAACGCACGCCGCTGAACGCGACGCTGCTGGCATGGCTGATTTCCCCCGAGCATCGCCTGTTCCACCAGTTGTGGCATGCGACGCGCGACAAGTGGCACAAACTGCCCGAGGACAAGCGCGAGGCGCTACGGGGCATCGGCTGGCAGCCCGGGCCACGCGACAAGGAGCGTGATGCCCGTGGCCCGCGCAAGGATCGCAACGGTTCGGGAGTGGACTTCTTTTTCATGCACCGGCACATGCTCGGTACGGCGCGATCGATGCAAGACCTGCCGTCCTGGGAGTACTTCCCGTTGCCGCAGCCGGAGTTGATCCGCGATCGCATCGGTTTCGCCCGCTACTTCGACAACCACGACGGCACGGCGTTGCCGCCAACGTGGACGGCCGCGGGCGACGATGAGTTCAGTCAGTGGGTCAGCGATATCAAGACCGCCGAAACCTATGAAAGCAACTTCCAGGTCTGGGAGTCGCAATACCGTGATCCGGCGTATCTGGCGAAACTCACGTTGGGCCAGTTTGGCTCCGAGGTAGAACTGGGGCTGCATGACTGGCTGCACATGCGTTGGGCTTCGGTGCCGCGCGATCCTTCCAATGGGCAACCGGTGCCATTTGCACGGGATCCGGCGGACTTCGCCGCGCGTTGGTACAACGCTGAAAACGACTTCCTCGGTGATCCGTTTTCATCCCACGTCAATCCGGCGTTCTGGCATTTTCATGGCTGGATCGACGATCGAATCGAAGACTGGTTCCGCGCCCATGAGCGTTTTCATCCGGGTGAAGTCAGCCGCCTGCAGGTCAATGGCGTGCAGTGGTTTGCGCCGGGGCGTTGGGTCGAGGTTGATGATCCGTGGCTAGGGCCGATCACCCATGGTTGCAGCACCACGCCGGGCCTGCAGGTGGGCAAGTCGGTAGAGATGGACCCGGAAACCATGAAATTGGCCTTGCGCATCACCTTCATCACCGACGAAGAAAAACTCGCCGGGCTGTTCCGCCGCGTACCGCAACGACCGTGGTATGCGCGCAATCTGAAGGCTAAAACCAGCTCGGCTTGAGGGCTGCGTCTTCGCTCATTCGCGAGCAGGCTCGCTCCCACAGGTTCAGGTGTCAGCCCGAAGTAGCGGCGACACTGTCAATCAGTGTGGGAGCTGGCTTGCCAGCGATAGCATTGGCTCAGGCAACGTTGATGTCGGGAGTGCTGGCCTCATTGCTGGCAAGCCAGCTCCCACAGGTTTTTGTGTTGATCGCAGATTGCGCAAACACCGCCAATCATTGTGGGAGCGAGCCTGCTCGCGAAAGCGGTCTGCCAGGCAACGCTATTACTGCGTCCACCCACCGCCCAGGGCCTTGTACAGCGCAATGCTCGCCTGCACCCGTGACAGTCGCAATTGTGCGTTCTGATCCTGCGCGGCGTACAGCGTGCGCTGGGTTTCCAGCACCGTGAGCAAGTCTTCGGCGCCGGCCTCGTAGCGACTTTGCGCAATGTTGAAAGCGCTTTGGGCCTGATTCAATTCTTCGTTCTGCCACAACCGCTGCTCGTCCAGGCGACGAATGCTGTTGAGGGCTTTTTCCACGTCGGCGAAGCCATTGACGATCGCGCCACGGTAGCTTTCCAGCAGTTCTTGCTGGCGTGCCGTGGCCTTGTCACGTTCGGCGCCGAGGCGACCGTTGTTGAAGATCGGGGCGACCAGTCCGGCGGTGAGGTTGTAGAACGGGCTGCGAATCAGATCGTCGAACTGATTGGCGCCGGAGCCGAGCTGGGCGGTCAGGGTCAGCGCCGGCAACATCGCTGCACGGGCGACTTTTACGTCCGCTTCGGCGGCGGCCAGTTGTGCTTCGGCGCGCGCGATGTCCGGACGATGAGTGAGCAACTCGCTGGGCACGCCGGCGGCGATGTCTGGCCATTGCAGGTGATCGAAGGATTCTGTCGGCGACAGTTGCTGCACCGGTCGGCCGAGCAGGGCGGCGAGGCTGATCAACGCTTCCTGGGCCTGCTGTTGCACGCGCGGCAATTGCCACTGCTGGGCGGCGACCAGACTTTTCTGCTGCGCCAGTTCCAGCGCGGTCGCCGAGCCTGAATCAAAACGCGTCTGCACCAGTTTCAGCACGCTTTGTGCGTTGGCCAGATTGAGTTCGGCGATGCGGCTCTGCTCGCGCAGCGATAGGGTTTGCGCATACGTGCTGGCTACGCCGCTGAGCAATGTCAGCTCGACGGTTGCCCGGTCGAACTCGCTGGCCTGCAAGGTGAACTGCGCGCTGTCCCGCGAGGCGCGTTTGCCACCCCAGAAATCGATTTCGTAAGTGGCGCTCAGATTGGTGTCGAAGTAGTCCACGGCTTTGTTGCTGCTGTTGGCATCGAGCTGGCTGTAGCCATTGCCGCGCAGCAGTTTCTGCCGATTGGCATTGAGCCCGGCCTTGATCTCCGGCAGCAATGAGCCGCCGGCGATCACCGTGCCGGCCTGCGCCTGACGCACTCGGGCAACGGCGGCCGCGAGGTCGAAACTGCCGACGCGAGCCTGTTCGATCAGGCGATCCAGTTCCGGGCTGCCAAATTGCGTCCACCACTGCGGGTTGTTGCGGGCAACGCTGGCGCTATGGGGCGACTGCCAGGCTGCGGGCGCTTGTACGCCACTGTCGGGGCGTTGCACGGGGCTGCCGCAGGCGCTGAGGATCAGGCACACGGTCAATAAACTGAGGCGCGGTTTCATAGATCGATCATTCACTGGTAAGGGCCGTGACCGGGTCGAGCCGGGCAGCTTTGCGGGCCGGCATGAAGCCGAAGACAACACCGGTGACAAGGGCGCAGCCGAAAGCGCCGAGCACTGCCATCAACGAGAACGCGACGGCGACTTCGCTCAGAATCAGCACGCCGCCAACGATCAACGCCAGGGCGATGCCGGCGATTCCGCCGACCACCGAGAGCATCACTGCCTCGGTGAGGAACTGGCGCAAAATGTCACGCTGGCGGGCGCCGGTGGCCATGCGAATGCCGATCTCGCGGGTACGCTCACGTACGGTCATGAGCATGATGTTCATCACGCCGATGCCGCCGACCAGCAGGGAAATCGCGGCAATCGAACCGAGCATCAGCGACAGGGTGTTTTGCGTGCGCGCTTCGGCCTGGATCATCGCGGCATTGTTGGTCAGTTCGAAATCCTTCTTGCCGTTGTGCAGGCGCAGCATCAGTTGCTCGATGGCCTGTTCGGCGTCCTTGACCTTGCGCGCGTCGGTGGCGGCAATGGCCACGTATTCCGGATCGCGGGTGCCGAACAGCCTGACGCTGGCGGCCGAGTAGGGGATAGCGATGCGGTTGTCGCTGTCGGAGTCGCCAGAGCTGGCGCCTTTTTCCGCCAGCACACCGACGACTTGGAACGGTACGTTCTCGATCAGGATGTATTGGCCGATCGGATTGATCACGTCCTTGAGCAGTTTGCTCCGGACTTTGTGGCCGATCACCGCCACAGCCGCGGCGTTCGCCTCGTCGGCCTCGGTGAAGTAGCTGCCTTGCACCACCGGCCAGTTGAAGATCGCCGGGAAGTTGGTGTCGTTGCCGCCGACGTAACTCAAATGGTCGGCATTGCCGAACCGCACGCCAGCCTCGGCGCCGTTGACCGGCATGATCCGTTGCACTTGCGGCAGGCTCGCCAGTGCGCGGACGTCGTCGAGGGTGATGATCCCCGGTGGTGTGCGCGGGTTGGGCGCCGAGCCGCTGAGGTAAATGATGTTCGAGCCGAACGCGCCCATTTGCGCCATGACCTGACGCTTGCTGCCTTCGCCGACGGCGAGCATCACCACCACCGAGGCCACGCCGATGATGATGCCGAGCAGGGTCAGCGCGGTGCGGAAGCGGTTGATCCACATCACCCGCCAGGCGGCGTGCAAGGCGTCGACCAGTTCGCCTTTCCAGGCGCCGGTGGCTTCGGCGCCCTCGGCCAGACGTTTGCGCAGATCGACCGCTTGCATGGCGCCGGGGTTGGCGCTGGTCTGGGCGTCGGGGTTGTCCCTGGCGCTGTCACTGATGATCAGGCCGTCGCGGATTTCGATGATGCGTTTGGCCCGCGCCGCCACCTCGCGATCATGGGTAATCAGGATCACCACATGGCCCTGGCTCGCCAGTTCGTCGAGCAGTGCCATGACTTCTTTGCCGCTGTGGCTGTCGAGGGCGCCGGTCGGTTCGTCGGCGAGAATGATATGGCCGCCGTTCATCAAGGCGCGGGCAATCGACACCCGTTGTTGCTGACCGCCGGAGAGCTGGTGCGGGCGGTTGCCGGTGCGTGAGGCCAGGCCGAGGCGGTCGAGCAGGGCGGCGGCACGGGCGTGGCGCTCGGCCGCTGGCGTACCGGCGTAGATCGCTGGCATCTCGACGTTTTCCTGGGCCGAGCCGGACGGAATCAGGTGGTAACCCTGAAACACGAAACCAAAGGCTTCGCGGCGCAGCCATGCCAGTTCGTCGCTGTCGAGGCCGGCGACGTTTTCCCCGGCGAAACGGTATTCACCGGACGTCGGGCGGTCGAGGCAACCGAGGATGTTCATCAGCGTCGATTTGCCGGAGCCGGAGGCGCCGACAATTGCCACGAATTCACCAGCGTGGATCGACAGGTCGATACCGCGCAGCACATGAACTTCAGGCGCGTCGCCGCCGCCGTAGGATTTGCGGATGTCCTGCAGGTCGATCAGAGGCGTTTGCATTCAGCCTCCGCTGCCGACAGCCGGGCCGATGAGCAGATGATCACCTTCATTCAGGCCGTCGAGTACCTGCACCTTGAGCCGATCACTGATGCCGGTGCGTACTTCGCGCGACTGGATCTTGCCGTTGGCAGCGACCACCTGGGCTGTTTGCAAGTTGGCCGTGGCGCTGCCTTGCAGGGCAGCCACCGGGGCGGTGAGGACATCCTTGGCCTGATTGGCGACGAAGAATACCTGGGTGGTCATCTCCGCCATCAACGCGTTGTCGGCGTTATCGACGTCGAGCAAAACCGTGTACAGCACGACGCGGGCGCTGCCGCTCTTACTGCTGCTGGCCGGGCTGCCGCCACCCTGGCTGGTTTGATCGAGCGGTTTTGGCGGCACCGGCAGGATTTGTCGCACGGTGCTGCTCCAGCGCCGGTTGCCGCCACTGAGGGTGGTGAAATAGGCGGTCATGCCCGGTTTGACATGGCCGATATCTGCCTCGGAAACCTCGGCCCAAACGGTCATTGGCGACAGCTTGGCGATGCGCAGAATCAACGGCGTCTGCTGTTGCGCGTTGAGGGTCTGGCCTTCGCGGGCATCGAGGGCGACCACGGTGCCGGCCATTGGCGCATAGATTCGTGTGTAGCCAAGTTCCGCCTGATCGCTGCGCAGGCTGGCTTCGGCCTGGCGGATCTGCGCCTGGAACATGTCGATGCGCGCTTGCGTGGCTTTCAGTTCGGCGCGGGCGGTCTGCACGTCTTCCTCGCGGGTTGCACCGCCTGCCGCCAGATTCTGCTGGCGCTGATATTTCTGTTGCGCCAGCTCGTGTTGAGCACGTTGTTCCTGCAATTGCGCCTTGAGGTTCTCGACCGAGAAGCGCCCGGCGTCAAGCTTGGCCTTTTGCGTCGATGGGTCGATTTCCACCAGCAGTTGGCCTTCCTTGACCACGTCGCCGACTTCGACATGGATTTTCTGGATCTGCCCGGAAGCCTGCGCACCGACATCCACGTAACGACGCGGTTGCAAGGTGCCGAGCGCGGTAACGCTGCTTTCGATATCGCCACGGGTCACTTGCACGGTGGCGAATTTATCCCGGCCCGGCGGCAGGATCTGCCACGCGGCGTACGCGACAGCGGGGATCAGACAAAGGACTACGAGCAGGGCGCGTCGGGCGGGGCGGGGACGTTTCATGCAGGGTTCCGGCCAGTGGAAATCGGCCCGTCGTTCGGCTGGCACACAGGTTCGGGCAGCACTGAACGCTGTCGCAAGGTGCGACAGACACGGGGAGCTGTCCTGTAAACGATGGAAGTGCAGGGGAATTTAACTGCGGACACACGAAGTTACAGCTATAGAGCAGCACTATTTGTCGGTCAACGATAAACACTACTTTAAATCTATATGAGAATTACTATAAATTACGCACCTCAAGTTGCCACTATCTTGCTACTGCGTTTTGCGCAGGGGTCAATCAGTGAGCTCAAGGACAGAACCCGCAGGTTTGCGGCCGGGAGTCATGTTGGAAAACTACTATCGCGAGCTGGTGTGTTTCCTGAACGCCAAGCTCGGCAACCGTCAGGTTGCCGAAGATGTGGTGCATGACGCCTATCTGCGAGTGCTGGAACGTTCCAGCGACACACCCATCGAGCAACCCCGGGCCTTTCTCTACCGAACCGCGCTCAATCTGGTCATCGACGACCATCGGCGCAATGCTTTGCGCCAGGTCGAATCACTCGACGTACTCGATAATGAAGAGCGCTATTTCACCCCGTCGCCCCACGGCACCCTCGATCATGGCCAGCGCCTGGAGATGCTTCAGCGCGCGCTGGCCGAATTGTCACCGCTGTGCCGCGAAAGTTTTCTGCTGCGCAAGATCGAAGGCCTGTCGCACCCGGAAATCGCTGAGCAGCTGGGCATTTCCAAGGCTCTGGTGGAAAAGCACATCGTTAATGCCATGAAGCATTGCCGTCTGCGCATCAAACAATGGGATGCCCATTGAGCCGTCCGCGGTAAATTTTATTTCACTGTCCTCGTTCCTACTCAACAGACGATCTGCTGTCCTGCTCAAGGCCAGTCAGGTCACTTAGGCTCTCCTTGCCCCTTGTTGAGGGGTTCATCCAGAGGACACTGGAAATGACTCAGGCAATTGCATCGCCCATCGTTCACGACCTGATCGGCGTCGGTTTCGGCCCTTCGAACCTGGCGCTGGCCATCGCTCTGCAAGAGCGCGGGCCGACCCACGGCGAGCTGGATGTGCTGTTCCTCGACAAGCAGGCCAACTACAGCTGGCACGGCAATACCCTGTCGACCCAGAGCGAGCTGCAGATTTCCTTCCTCAAGGATCTGGTGACCCTGCGCAATCCGACCAGTCCGTACTCGTTCGTCAATTACCTCAAGTACCACGGTCGCCTGGTCGACTTCATCAACCTCGGCACCTTCTATCCGTGCCGCATGGAATACAACGACTACCTGCGTTGGGTCGCCGGGCAGTTCACCGAGCAGAGCCGTTATGGCGAAGAAGTGCTGACCATCGAACCGGTGCTGCACAACCATCAGGTTGAAGCGCTGCGCGTCATCTCCCGTGGCACCGATGGCCAGCAATTCGTGCGCACCACGCGTTCGGTTGTCGTCAGCGCCGGCGGCACGCCGCGAATCCCCGAGGCGTTCAAGGCGCTGAAGGGTGACACTCGCGTGTTCCACCATTCGCAATACTTGTCGCAAATGGCCAAACAACCTTGCGTGAACAATCAGCCGATGAGCATTGCGATCATCGGCGGCGGGCAGAGCGCGGCAGAAGCGTTCATCGATCTGAACGATTCGTTCCCGTCGGTGCAGGTCGACATGATCCTGCGCGGTTCGGCCTTGAAGCCTGCGGACGACAGCCCGTTCGTCAACGAAGTGTTCTCGCCGGAGTTCACCGATCTGGTGTTCCAGCAGAACAGTGCCGAGCGCGAACGTCTGGTCAACGAGTACCACAACACCAACTACTCGGTGGTCGACATCGACCTGATCGAGCGCATCTACGGCATCTTCTATCGTCAGAAGGTCTCCGGGATCGCCCGTCACGCGTTCCGGACCTTGACCACCGTCGAGAAAGCCACCGCCACCGAAAACGGTATCGAACTGGCCGTGCGCAACAACGCTACTGGCGAAGTCACCGTGCGCAATTACGACGCTGTTGTTTTGGCCACCGGTTACGAGCGGCAGATGCACCGCAAACTGCTGGCCCCGCTGGAAGAGTACCTGGGTGACTTCGAGGTCGATCGCAACTACAAACTGATCACCGACGAGCGCTGCAAGGCTGGCCTCTACATGCAGGGCTTCTGCCAGGCCAGCCATGGTCTGAGCGATACGCTGCTGTCGGTGCTGCCGATTCGTGCGGACGAGATTGCCGGCTCGCTGTATGAGCATGGCAAGAACCGTGGGCATCGTTCGATGGCGGATCTGCTGCTGGCGACTGCCAGCTGATTTTTTAGCGCCTCACATACCGCTTTCGCGAGCAAGCTCGCTCCCACAGGGGATTTTCAGTGAACACAGATTTTGTGTCAGATGAAGATCCAATGTGGGAGCGAGCTTGCTCGCGAAGGGGCCATCAAAAGCGCCACACATTCTGTTCCTGAACCCTTCCTGAACATCCGCCACATTCCCCGACTCACCTCCTTTTGCGGGTTTACTCTCCCATCATCGGGGCGTAAGCTTCGCGCGTTTTCATCAATAGCGGAGACCCACAGTGGGTACTTGTTCGAGTGACAGTTGTCGGCCGGTCTCGGTAACCGGCAGATTCTCGGCAAGATAACGCGCAGACTTTCTCTGTCGTTGTCTCGCCGTAAAAGCGAGCAGCGGCATCCCGTGCATGACCCGTCCGTGGTCATGTCTAGACGTCCTTCTCATCGACGCTGAACAGAGCGTGGTTTCGACTTCACTGTCGTAATCGCAGCCCTATCGACACGCCTGTCTTTTCTGACCGGCGCGCCAGGCCTTGCCGTGCCGGTTTTTCCGGCGGACGAGGCGCGGCCGTACCTGCTCGACGGTTTCCCGGCTGACCATAGGGGCAACAGCCATGAAACTTACGCTCAAGGAATTCTTCGCAGGTTTTCTGCGGACCCGCCACATCGCCCGGCACTTTCGTCGCCTGGCGCTGCTGGAATCGATCAACGACACCACGGTCAGCCGTGAAGTCCCGCCGACTTTGGCTAACACCCTGGTCGATGCCGCGCAGTGCGACAGCGGTGTGTTGCTGTCGTCACTCGGCACGCACTCCGATGGCCTCACCGATTTCGAAGTCGACGCGCTGCGTGCGCAATACGGCCTCAACGAAGTCGAACACGAGCAGCCGCTGCCATGGTGGACCCACCTGTGGCACTGCTACAAAAACCCGTTCAACCTGCTGCTGACGTTGTTGGCGGTGATCTCGTGGCTGACCGAAGACCTCAAAGCTGCCGTGGTGATTTTCTCCATGGTGGTGCTGTCGACGCTGCTGCGCTTCTGGCAGGAAAGCAAATCCAACCAGGCCGCCGACGCGCTGAAAGCCATGGTCAGCAACACCGCGACGGTGATGCGCCGTGACGCGCCACGCAGCGAATTGCCGATCAAGCAACTGGTGCCGGGCGATCTGATCGTGCTCTCGGCCGGTGACATGATTCCCGCTGATTGCCGGGTGCTCAGCGCCAAGGATCTGTTCGTCAGCCAGGCGGCGATGACCGGTGAATCGATGCCGGTGGAGAAGTTTCCACACCAGCAGGATCGCGATACGCGCAATCCACTGGAGCTGGACAACATCCTGTTCATGGGCACCAACGTTGTGTCGGGAACTGCGGTGGCAGTGATCCTCACCACCGGCAACAGCACCTATTTCGGTGCGTTGGCCCAGCGTGTTGGCGCAACCGATCGCGCGGTCACTTCGTTCCAGCAAGGCGTCAACAAAGTCAGCTGGTTGTTGATCCGTTTCATGTTCGTCATGGCGCCGCTGGTGTTGTTCATCAACGGTTTCACCAAGGGTGATTGGACTGAGGCGCTGCTGTTCGCGCTGTCGATTGCCGTCGGCCTGACCCCGGAAATGCTGCCGATGATCGTCACCTCGACGCTGGCCAAAGGCGCGGTGTTTCTGTCACGGAAAAAAGTCATCGTCAAACGCCTCGATGCGATCCAGAACTTCGGCGCTATGGACGTGCTGTGCACCGACAAGACCGGCACGCTGACTCAGGACAAGATTTTCCTCGCGCGTAATGTCGACGTCTGGGGTGAAGACTCCGATGACGTGCTGGAAATGGCTTACCTCAACAGCTACTACCAGACCGGTCTGAAAAACCTGCTGGATGTCGCGGTGCTGGAACACGTGGAAATCCACCGCGAACTGAAAGTCGGCACGGCGTTTCGCAAGGTCGATGAGATCCCGTTCGACTTCAATCGTCGGCGCATGTCGGTGGTGGTCGAAGGGCGTGGCCAGCCACACCAGTTGATCTGCAAAGGCGCGGTGGAAGAAGTCTTGGCGGTGTGCAGCCGCGTGCGTCACGGCGAAGTCGACGAAGCCTTGAGCGATGAATTGCTGACCCGGATTCGTCAGGTCACCGCAGCATTCAACGCTGAAGGCTTGCGCGTGGTGGCCGTGGCCGCACGCTCGATGCCGGAAGGTCGCGACACTTACAGCCTGGCCGATGAACAGGAACTGACGCTGATTGGTTATGTGGCGTTTCTCGATCCACCGAAGGAAAGCACCGCGCCTGCGCTCAAAGCCTTGGCTGAACACGGCGTGGCGGTAAAAGTGCTGACCGGCGATAACGAACTGGTAACCGCGAAAATCTGCCGCGAAGTCGGGTTGGCGCAACAGGGCCTGTTGCTGGGCAACGACATTGAGCGCATGAGCGATGCCGAACTGGCGGTGGCCGTGGAAACCACCAACGTCTTCGCCAAACTGACGCCGTCGCACAAGGAGCGCATCGTGCGCATCCTAAAGGGCAACGGTCATGTGGTCGGCTTCATGGGCGACGGCATCAACGACGCGCCCGCGCTGCGTACCGCCGACATCGGCATTTCCGTGGACAGCGCGGTGGACATCGCCAAGGAAGCGGCCGACATCATCCTGCTGGAAAAGAGCCTGATGGTGCTGGAGGAGGGCGTGCTCGAAGGGCGGCGCACCTTCGCCAACATGCTCAAGTACATCAAGATGACCGCCAGTTCCAACTTCGGCAACGTCTTCTCGGTGCTGGTCGCCAGTGCGTTCATTCCGTTCCTGCCAATGCTGCCGATGCATCTGCTGGTGCAGAACCTGCTCTACGACATTTCGCAGATTGCCATTCCATTCGATAACGTCGATGAGGACATGCTGAAAAAACCGCAACGCTGGCAGCCGGGCGACGTCGGGCGCTTCATGCTGTTCTTCGGCCCGATCAGTTCGATCTTTGACATCACCACGTTCGCCTTGATGTGGTACGTATTCGATGCCAACACCCCGGATCACCAGACCCTGTTCCAGTCCGGCTGGTTCGTGGTCGGCTTGCTGACCCAGACCCTGATCGTGCACATGATTCGCACGCCGAAGATTCCGTTCCTGCAAAGCCGTGCAGCCATGCCGCTGCTGGTGATGACCGGAATCATCATGGCGGTCGGCATCTTCCTGCCGATGGGGCCGCTGGCGCACTACTTCAAATTGCAGGCACTGCCGTCGCTGTACTTCGTGTTTCTGCCGGTGATTCTGCTGGCGTACATGGCGCTGACCCAGGCAGTGAAAGGCTTCTACATCCGCCGGTTCGGCTGGCAATAACAGCACGGCCAACACCGTTCCCCTGTGGGAGCGAGCCTGCTCGCGATAGCAATCTGTCAGTCAAATTTCAGCGACTGACACACCGCTATCGCGAGCAGGCTCACTCCTACAGGGGATTTGGGTGTTTTCAAGGACAACACTATGCAAGCCATCAACAACCTCAACCTCGATTCGCTGCTCGATACCCTGGTCAGCCTCAGCGCCGCGTTCATCCTCGGTGGTCTGATCGGTTTCGAGCGCCAGTACCGGCAACGCACTGCCGGCCTGCGCACCAACGTACTGGTCGCCGTCGGCGCGGCGATATTTGTCGACATGGCCAACCGTCTCGCCGGTGCCGAAGGCGCGGTGCGCGTGGTCGCCTACGTGGTCTCCGGCATCGGTTTTCTCGGCGCCGGGGTGATCATGCGCGAAGAGGGCAACGTGCGCGGCCTCAACACCGCCGCGACTCTGTGGACCTCCGCAGCGGTGGGCGCCTGTGCCGGTGCCGACCTGCTCGCCGAAGCCGTGCTTGGCACGCTGTTCATCCTCGCCGCCAATACCTTGCTGCGGCCGATCGTCAACAATATCAACCGCCAGCCACTGGACGTGGTCTCGGCGGAAGTTACCAACATCGTCTACGTCATCGCCCGCCGCTCCCAGCAAACCGCCGTGTTCGCCTTGCTCGAAGCCGAGCTTGAGCGCAGCAATTACCCGGCCAGTGATGTCGACGTCCATGCCTTCGGTGCCGATGAAATCGAGATCGAAGCCACCCTGGCGACCACTTCGGTGGATGGTGATGAACTGGATGCTCTGGTGGCACGAATCTCGACGTCGGCCCTGGTGGTGCAGGCGTTCTGGAGTCCGAGTACCACCGAGTGAGTGGCAACCGTGCTGGCTCTCAGGCGAACGGTCAATTTTTTCGGAAAAGTCCTACAGAAGCTGCCGATCAGGTTGCGTAGTCTTGCCGCACCCGAAAACCTGACTGCCAGGAGATTGAGCATGATCAATAAAGCCCTGCGTATCCTCATCGCCGACACGCAACATTTTTACCGGATGAAAATCGAGCGGTTGTTCAACGAGCTCGATTACTACCGTGTTGCACCGGTGCAGAGCCTCGCCGAGCTGTTGACACTGGTGGACTACGGTTGCGAACCGTTCGATGTGGTAGTCATCAACGCCGAACTGGCGGGCGGTGCGCTGGATCTGCCGGAATTCTTGCTCGATAACCCGCAGGTGCGTCATGCGTTGGTCTACAAAGTGCCGTCGACAACGATGCAGATGGCCGAGGGCTTTGCCCTGGGCAACCTGCAGATCAGTCATGCGGCATTGCCCAATGCACAGGCGATCACGCACTTGATGACGTGGGTCGACAGACCTCGGTCGGAGCAGGATGAGGCGTTGCGGCGTTTGGCTTATGCATAGAAAGACACTGGGCGCAACTGTCAGGTCTGACAGGTGATTCACTTGCCGTTACGTGTAACAGTCCCAGCGCAGCCACTGAGTCCGCGTGAGCCTGTGTCAGCGGTCCGTCGTCAGATTTTGCACCGGGAGTGGACATGAGGTCAGCGCTGATCGTCGACGATCATCCGGTGGTGCGCGCCGCCGTTAAAATCGTATTGCAGGCCGAAAGCTTTAAACAGATTCATGAGGTTGCCAATGGCGAGCAAGTGATGGAGATGATTCGTGAGCATTCGCCACAGTTGGTGGTGCTGGATCTCAATTTACCGGGGCTCAGTGGCCTGGACGTGATCGTGCGCATCAAGGCCAACTACCCGGCCTGCCGAATATTGGTGTTCTCCCTGCATGCGCCGGAGATCTATCAGGAACGCTGCCTGCGGGCCGGAGCCATGGCTTATGTGACCAAAAGCAATCAATTGCAGCAGTTGCACAAGGCGATCCAGGCGCTGATGGCGGGCTACAGCTATTTCAGCGCGCTGACTGACAGCACCAGTACTTTGAACGCTATCCAGCTATCGGAAAAGCAGATGATCGATCAGCTTTCCGATCGAGAGCTGGCCATTTTGCTGCAACTGGCACAAGGCAAAGCCAACAAGACCATTGCCCAGGACATGCACCTGAGCCACAAAACCGTCAGCACCTACAAGACCCGCCTGATGATCAAGCTGGGAATATTGTCACTGGTGATGCTACGCGAATTTGCCCAACGCAACGGTTTGATCTGAGGATCGGCCATGGAGCTGCGTCGGGTCGTTTTCGCGCTGTTGATGACCCTCGGCGCATCGGCAGGAGCAAACGACGCGCCAGTGATGCTGGAAGTGCTGAGCCGGACCCGCCCGGAAAATATCCAGATACGACTGGATGGACAGGATCGTCAATGGCTGCAGGAGCATCCACTCTTGCGCGTCGGTATTTCAGGGCCCGACTATCCGCCGTTCGAGGTGACGCGCAATCGGCATGAGCTGGAAGGGCTGACGGCTGACTACGCGGATCTGATCGCGCAATTGCTCAACGTGCGGATACAGGTACAGCGCTACGCCAACCGGGATGCGGCCATGGCCGCGCTTAAACACGGTGAAGTGGAACTGCTGGGCACTTCGAACAGTTTCGAGCTTGCTGATCCTGCGTTCATTTTGTCTCGGGCCTATGCCGAAGATCAGCCGATGCTGGTGACCCGGCTCGAAGAAACCTTGCCGGTGGATCTTGCGGGCAAGCGCGTGGCCATGGTCGAGGATTATCTGCCGTTGGCGAGTGTGCAGGCGTTCTATCCCGAAGCGAACGTGCAGCGCTACCCGTCGGCGATGGATGCACTCGGCGCCGTGGCGTTTGGCACCGATGACGTTTACCTGGGCGACTTCATCAGTGCCAACTACTTGATCAACACCAATTATCGTAACGATCTGCAGTTGACCGGGCCCGCCGGGCTCGACGCCAATCCGTTCGGCTTTGCACTGCTGCGTAGCCAGGTGCGCCTCAAGCGTATCGTCGACCAGGCGTTGGCAGCCATCCCCATGGAACATCGGCAGCGCATCGAGCAGCGCTGGAGTGCCGGCCTTGCCGAGATGGCGGAACAATCACGGGTGCAACTCAGTGCCGTCGAGCGGCAATGGCGAGATCTGCACCCAGTGGTACGGGTCGGCGGCATTGAAGACTTCGCTCCCCTGACGTTCTTTGACGCGGATGGCCGTTTCAGCGGGCTTTCTGCGCAACTGCTGGCCTTGATCAGCCAGCGCAGCGGATTGAATTTCGAGATTGTCCGAGGGAGTTCGCTGGATCGTCAGATCGAGCAATTGAAAACCGGGGAACTGGATCTGTTGCCCGTGGTAACGCCCAGCAGTGAGCGCGAAAACGAACTGCAATTTACCCGTGCCTATCTGAATAATCCGTTTGTGCTGGTCAGTGCGGCAACGACGCAGGGTGTGCGCAGTTTCGACGATCTGCAGGGCAAGCGCTTGGCGATTTATCGCGGCCATCCATTGCGTGGTTATCTGCAGGAGCGCGTCGCGCGCTTACGCATTGTCGACGTCAGAAGCCCCGCCGAGGGCATGGAAATGATTGCCAAGGGGCAGGTCGACGCCACGGTCAGCTCTTTGCTGGTCGCGCGCTTTCTGATCTCGCGTCATTACCGCGATCGTCTGCGCATCGCCAGTACCATCGGCGACCAACCGGCCCGGATCGCACTGGCCACTGCGCCGCAAGCGTCGGCGCTGCATTCGATCCTGAACAAGGCGCTGCTGAGCATCGCCCCGCAACAGATGGACGAACTGGTTGAACGCTGGAGCCATGACGTGGTGGTGGATGACAGCTATTGGTTGCGGCATCGCCGTGAGATTTTCTTTGGTTTTGCCGGTGCGGCAGGCTTGCTGATACTGGCGCTGGCGTGGATCGGTTTTCAGCGCTGGCAAATCCGCCAGCGTCAGCAGTGGTTACGGCAATTGCAGCAAGCCAAGGACGCAGCGGACGATGCCAACCGGGCCAAGACCACGTTTCTGGCAACCATGAGCCATGAAATTCGTACACCGATGAACGCCCTGATCGGCATGCTCGAGCTGGCTTTGAAACGGGCGGAGGAAGGCGTGACCGATCGATTGGCGATTCAGGTGGCCTCCAACGCCGGTCAACAGTTGTTGGCACTGATCGGTGACATTCTCGACATCGCGCGTATCGAGACTGGCCATTTGTCCCTGGCTCCCGAACGGGCCAATCTGCGTGAACTGGTGGTGTCGGTGTGTCGGGTGTTCGAGGGGCTGGCCCGGCAGAAACGCTTGCTGTGGCACATCGAACTGGATGCTCATAGCGACGTCGATGTATTGATTGATCCGACGCGCTTCAAGCAGGTGCTGTCAAACCTGCTGAGCAACGCGATCAAGTTCACCGAAGATGGCGAAGTGAGTCTGTGGCTGGTTGTGACGCCAACGTCAGCCGAGCGACTGGCGGTGAAGGTGCTCATCGAAGACAGCGGGATCGGGATCAGCAATGAGGACCGGCAACGGCTGTTCAGTCCGTTCGTGCAGGCGAGCAATAACGTTCAATCGGCGCGCAGCGGTTCCGGTCTGGGCCTGGTGATCAGTCGCAGCCTGTGCGAAATGATGGGCGGCGAATTGCGGCTCGACAGTGAACCGGGTCTCGGGACTCGGGTTGAAATCAGACTCCAGATGCCACTGCAGCAGGCGTTGTCACACGTTCCGGCCCACGCGCAAGTATTGGAGGCGGTAGGGCATTCACTCAGCGTTCTGGTGGTGGACGATCATCCGGTCAATCGTTTGTTGTTGTGCTGGCAGTTGAGTGAACTGGGGCATCGCACGGTTGACACCGAGGACGGTCATGCCGGGCTGGAGCGTTGGCGGGCACAGGCGTTCGATGTGGTGATCACCGACTGCAACATGCCGCGGCGTAACGGCTACGCGCTCGCACGGGCCATTCGTGATGAGGAAACGCAGAGCGCTCGGGCACCTTGCCTGATCCTCGGGTTTACCGCCAACGCGCAGGTGGAGGAGAAGCTTCGCTGCCTCGATGCCGGAATGGATGAGTGCCTGTTCAAACCGATTCGCTTGCACGATCTGCAGCAGGCCTTGAAGGGGGCCAGCCATTGTGAAAGTGAAGTTCAGTCGGTCGAGAAGGTCGCTCTGAAGGAACTCGATCTGAGTACGCTGGAGCAGATGGCCGGCAATGACCATTCGATGATCCGACGCCTGCGTGAAGAAGTATTGAGCAGCCTGCACAACGATCTGCAACAGCTCGACCAGATGAACCATGAACATGACCGCGGCGGACTGCGCGAGTTGGCCCATCACATCAAGGGGGGCGCGCAAATGGTCGGCGCGGCGCGGCTGGTGTCAGCGTGCACTGATCTGGAAGAGGCCTGCCGTGCGGCCGAAGCCGAGGCGGTCGTCATGGCGATCAAGACGCTGCGTGATGCCTTGCACGGCCTCGCGCAGCGTCTTGAGGCTTAATGGTTCAATCCCACTGTGGCGCAATGCCTGTTGGACTGGTCAGGCGATAACCACGATCGAGCGTGGCGATGTGCATCATGTCGGCATCGCTCAGCGTGAGTGCGGTGGCGCCGCGGTTGCTGAGCAGATTTGCGCGCTTGGTCGATGACGGAATCACCGCATAACCCGATTGCATCGCCCAGGCAAGAGTGACTTGCGCCGGGGTGGCCTGCAGGCGCTCGGCGATCTGCTGGATCAGCGGATCCTTGAGTACTTCGCCGTAAGCGAGGGTCATGTACGAGGTGACGTGAATGCCCTGGCTGTGGGCGAACTCGACCACTTGGCGGTTTTGCAGGTACGGATGCAACTCGATCTGGTGGGTCGCGATGTTTTCGGCGCCGACGGCCGCAATGGCCTGTTTCATCAGGTCGATGGTGAAGTTCGAAATGCCGATCTGCCGGGTCAGGCCCAGACGCTTGGCTTCCAGCAATGCGCCCATGAATTCTTCGACCGGCACTTGGTCGTCCGGCGATGGCCAGTGGATGAGCGTCAGGTCGAGGTAGTCGGTCTGCAGCTTCTCCAGGCTCTCTTTGAGACTGGTGATCAGACGCTCCCTGGCGAAGTTGGCAATCCAGATCTTGCTGGTGATGAACAGCTCTTCGCGGGGGATACCGCTGGCCGCGATGGCCACACCGACATCGGCTTCGTTTTCGTAGATCTGCGCGGTGTCGATGACCCGGTAGCCGAGTTCCAGGGCGGTACTGACCGAATCGATGACCACCTGGCCTTGCAGGCGAAATGTACCAAGGCCGAAAGCGGGAACAGACATGAAGGACTCCAGGGTTTGCAGTGGGAATGGCCAGGAGTATCCGCATCCGGATGGTTGAGAAAAACCGCTGACGGGACAAAGCACTGTTGATCAGAAGTCATGAATCATTTCCAGGATTTGTGTTGTCCGGGCTGGCCTCTTCGCGAGCAAGCTCGCTTGTATGGTAGGACTTGAAGGGAGGAGGAGGGACAAGG
>NZ_JBSVXS010000105.1:0-18787 GCF_054070155.1 Pseudomonas sp. SDT291_1_S447 | reverse complement strand
CTATCAATCAATTAATTTGTCGTATGACACACCGCTATCGCGAGCAGGCTCACTCCTACAATGATTTGTGGCGGATTCGAAATCCGTTCAAAAACGACCTCCACCTGTACTGAAAGCGCTACAGCGGAACGATATCGATACAGCCTCTTCTGATCACCGCTGTGCAAGGCTTTGATCCCGTTCAGCTTTTATCCTCGCCCTATGCTGTAGCGATTTCGCTACACACGATCGATCCTGCCACTTCGAACAACCGAATAAACCGTTGATTTATAACGATAAATAAACCTTGGCCGCATTCTTGCTAATCAACCCCTCATAAATAAGGGCCTTCGCGCCCGACTATTCCACCGCGTCCACCAGACGAGTCTGGCCCCTGAGGAGTTTCCATGAGCGAGTTGCGTTTTACTGAAGATCACGAATGGCTGCGCACCGAAGCTGACGGCAGCGTTACTGTCGGCATCACCGCTTTCGCGCAGAACGCCCTGGGCGACGTGGTGTTCGTGCAACTGCCTGAGCTGCAGGCTTACGAAAAAGGCGCCGAAGCCGCCACCGTGGAATCGGTAAAAGCTGCCAGCGGCGTGTACATGCCGCTCGATGGCGACGTACTGGCCGTCAACCCGGCGCTGGAAGACGCTCCGGAACTGGTCAACGAAGATCCGCTGGGCGAAGGCTGGTTCTTCCGCTTCAAACCTAGCGACGCCGCCGCTGTCGGCAAACTGCTCGACCAGGACGCGTACGACCGTCTGATCAAAGCCCAAGCCGAAGCCTGAGGAATACCGACATGACTCAAGTAAACCTTGGCACCGCCAACGAATTCATCGCCCGTCATATCGGCCCGCGCGCCGGTGACGAGCAAGCCATGCTCAACAGCCTCGGCTTCGATTCGCTCGAAGCGCTGAGCGCCAGCGTCATCCCGGAAAGCATCAAGGGCACCAGCGTGCTCGGCATGGACGACGGTTTGAGCGAAGCCGATGCACTGGCAATGATCAAATCGATCGCCGGCAAAAATCAGCTGTTCAAGACCTACATCGGCCAGGGCTACTACAACTGCCACACGCCGTCGCCAATCCTGCGCAACCTGCTGGAAAACCCGGCCTGGTACACCGCTTACACGCCGTATCAGCCAGAGATTTCCCAAGGCCGTCTTGAAGCGCTGCTGAACTTCCAGACCATGATCAGTGACCTCACCGGCCTGCCGATCGCCAACGCCTCGCTGCTCGACGAAGCCACCGCCGCTGCCGAAGCCATGACCTTCTGCAAACGCCTGAGCAAGAACAAGGGCAGCCACCAATTCTTCGCCTCGATCCACAGCCACCCACAAACCCTCGATGTGCTGCGCACCCGTGCCGAGCCGCTGGGCATTGACGTGGTCGTCGGCGACGAGCGTGAACTGACTGACGTGACGCCGTTCTTCGGCGCGCTGCTGCAATACCCGGCCGCCAACGGTGATGTGTTCGACTACCGCGAACTGACCGAACGCTTCCACGCCGCCAACGCTTTGGTCGCCGTCGCCGCTGACCTGCTGGCCCTGACCCTGCTGACCGCGCCGGGCGAGTTCGGCGCTGACGTCGCCATCGGTTCGGCACAACGTTTCGGCGTGCCGCTGGGCTTCGGTGGCCCGCACGCCGCGTACTTCTCCACCAAAGATGCGTTCAAACGCGATATGCCAGGCCGTCTGGTCGGCGTGTCGGTTGACCGTTTCGGCAAACCGGCGCTGCGTCTGGCGATGCAAACCCGCGAGCAACACATCCGTCGCGAGAAGGCCACCTCGAACATCTGCACCGCGCAGGTGCTGCTGGCCAACATCGCCAGCATGTACGCCGTCTACCACGGCCCGAAAGGCCTGACCCAGATCGCCAACCGCGTACATCACCTGACCGCGATTCTGGCCAAGGGCCTGACCGCGCTGGGCGCGAAAGTCGAACAAGCCAGTTTCTTCGACACCCTGACCGTGGCCACCGGCGCACAAACCGCCGCACTGCACGACAAGGCGCACGCTGCGCAGATCAACCTGCGCGTGATCGACGCTCAGCGTCTGGGCCTGTCGGTCGATGAAACCACCACCCAGGCGGACATCGAAACCCTGTGGGGCCTGTTCGCCGACGGCAAAACCCTGCCGGACTTCGCTGCACTGGCCGCCTCGGTGCAAAGCACCATTCCAGCATCGCTGGTACGTCAGTCGCCAATCCTCAGCCACCCGGTGTTCAACCGTTATCACTCGGAAACCGAGCTGATGCGCTACCTGCGCAAACTGGCGGACAAAGACCTGGCACTGGATCGCACCATGATCCCGCTGGGTTCGTGCACCATGAAACTCAACGCCGCCAGCGAAATGATCCCGGTGACCTGGGCTGAATTCGGTGCGCTGCACCCGTTCGCCCCGGCCGCGCAAAGTGCCGGTTACCAGCAACTGACCGATGAGCTGGAAGCGATGCTCTGCGCCGCTACCGGTTACGACGCGATCTCGCTGCAACCGAACGCCGGTTCGCAAGGTGAATACGCAGGCCTGTTGGCGATTCGTGCTTATCACCAGAGCCGTGGCGATGAACGCCGCGACATCTGCCTGATCCCCTCGTCCGCCCACGGCACCAACCCGGCCACCGCCAACATGGCGGGCATGCGCGTGGTCGTGACCGCCTGCGATGCGCGCGGCAACGTCGACATCGAAGACCTGCGTGCCAAAGCCATCGAGCACCGCGAACACCTCGCCGCGCTGATGATCACTTACCCGTCGACCCACGGCGTGTTCGAAGAAGGCATCCGCGAAATCTGCGGGATCATTCATGACAACGGCGGCCAGGTGTACATCGACGGCGCCAACATGAACGCAATGGTCGGCCTCTGCGCACCGGGCAAGTTCGGCGGCGACGTCTCGCACCTGAACCTGCACAAAACCTTCTGCATCCCGCACGGCGGTGGCGGCCCGGGCGTCGGCCCGATTGGTGTCAAGTCGCACCTGACCCCGTTCCTGCCAGGCCACGGCCAGATGCAACGCAAAGAAGGCGCGGTCTGCGCGGCACCGTTCGGCAGCGCAAGTATTTTGCCGATCACCTGGATGTACATTCGCATGATGGGCGGCGCCGGTCTGAAGCGCGCTTCGCAACTGGCAATCCTCAATGCCAACTACATTTCCCGTCGCCTCGAAGAGCACTACCCAGTGCTGTACACCGGCAGCAACGGTCTGGTGGCGCACGAATGCATTCTCGATCTGCGTCCGTTGAAAGACAGCAGCGGCATCAGCGTTGATGACGTCGCCAAGCGCCTGATCGACTTCGGCTTCCACGCGCCGACCATGTCGTTCCCGGTTGCTGGCACGCTGATGATCGAGCCGACCGAAAGCGAATCCAAGGAAGAGCTCGATCGCTTCTGCGACGCCATGATCCGTATCCGCGAAGAAATCCGCGCGGTGGAAAACGGCACGCTGGACAAGGACGACAACCCGCTGAAAAACGCTCCGCACACGGCGGCGGAACTGGTTGGCGAGTGGACTCACCCGTACAGCCGCGAGCAAGCCGTTTATCCGGTTGCGTCGTTGATTGAAGGCAAATACTGGCCGCCGGTCGGTCGTGTCGACAACGTCTTCGGCGATCGCAACCTGGTGTGCGCCTGCCCGTCGATCGAAAGCTACGCTTAATGGAATGAGGGGCAGGAATACCTGCCTCTTTCTCCAGAACACCACGAATCCCTGTGGGAGCGAGCTTGCTCGCGAATGCGGTAGGTCAGCCAACATAGAGGGTGACTAACACTCCGCCTTCGCGAGAAAGCTCGCTCCCACAGGGGGGATGTAACCAGCCTGATATACCGCCAATTCCTATAACAAGAAACCGGAGAACCACTCATGTCGTTAAGCGTGTTCGACCTGTTCAAGATTGGCATCGGCCCCTCCAGTTCCCACACCGTCGGCCCGATGCGTGCTGCTGCGCGTTTCGCCGAAGGCCTGCAACGTGAAAACCTGCTGACCACCACCGCCAGCGTGCGCGTCGAACTCTACGGCTCCCTCGGCGCCACGGGTAAAGGTCACGGCAGCGACAAAGCCGTGTTGCTCGGCCTCGAAGGCGAACACCCCGACACCGTTGATACCGAAACCGTCGCCGCGCGCCTGCAAGAGATACGTGGCAACGGCCGACTGAATCTGCTCGGTGAACACAGCATTGCGTTCAACGAGAAAGAACACCTGGCGATGATCCGCAAGCCGCTGGCCTATCACCCCAACGGCATGATCTTCCGCGCCTTCGATGCGGCGGGGATTCAGATTCGCAGCCGCGAGTACTATTCGGTCGGTGGTGGATTTGTCGTCGACGAGGATGCCGCCGGAGCCGATCGCATCGTCGAAGACGCCACGCCGCTGACCTTCCCGTTCAAAAGCGCCAAGGACTTGCTCGGTCATTGCGCCACCTATGGCCTGTCGATCAGTCAGGTGATGCTGACCAACGAAGGCGCCTGGCGCCCGGAAGCGGAAACCCGCGCCGGGCTGCTGAACATCTGGCAGGTGATGCAGGATTGCGTCGCCGCCGGTTGCCGTAACGAAGGCATTTTACCGGGCGGTTTGAAGGTCAAACGTCGTGCGGCGGCGCTGCATCGGCAACTGTGCAAGAACCCGGAATCGGCGTTGCGCGATCCGTTGTCAGTGCTCGACTGGGTCAATCTCTACGCACTCGCGGTCAACGAAGAAAACGCCAATGGCGGCCGCGTGGTCACCGCCCCCACCAACGGCGCGGCGGGGATCATTCCGGCGGTGCTGCATTACTACATGCGCTTTATCCCCGGCGCGAATGACGACGGCGTCGTGCGCTTTCTGCTGACCGCGGCGGCCATCGGCATTCTCTACAAGGAAAATGCCTCGATCTCCGGCGCCGAAGTCGGGTGTCAGGGTGAAGTCGGCGTGGCCTGTTCGATGGCGGCCGGGGCGTTGTGCGAAGTGCTTGGTGGCAGCGTTCAGCAAGTCGAGAACGCTGCGGAAATCGGCATGGAGCACAACCTCGGCCTGACCTGCGACCCAATTGGCGGGCTGGTGCAGGTGCCGTGTATCGAACGCAATGCGATGGGCTCGGTGAAAGCCATCAACGCGGTGCGCATGGCCATGCGTGGCGACGGTCAGCATTTCGTCTCCCTCGACAAGGTCATCCGCACCATGCGCCAGACCGGCGCCGACATGAAAAGCAAATACAAAGAGACCGCCCGCGGCGGTCTGGCGGTCAACATCATCGAATGCTGAGCCTTATTCAACTCGGCCTCCCTCAGGGAGACGATCGTACTTAGCCCCCTCTCCCCCCGGGAGAGAAACGTAACTAGCTCCCTCTCCCTCCGGGAGAGGGCTGGGGTGAGGGGCCTTTGATCTTGATCTAGCCCCGACCCTCGAACCACATTTTCAAGGAGCCACGCATGTCCACCGAACAACTGTCGAAAACCCCGCTGCACGCTCTGCACATCGAACTCGGCGCTCGCATGGTGCCGTTCGCCGGCTACGACATGCCAGTGCAATACCCGCTCGGCGTGATGAAAGAACACCAGCACACCCGTGAACAGGCCGGGCTGTTCGACGTCTCGCACATGGGTCAGATCCGCCTGACCGGCGCCAATGCCGCCAAAGCCCTGGAAACCCTGGTGCCGGTAGACATCATCGATCTGCCGGTGGGCATGCAGCGTTACGCGATGTTCACCAACGAGACCGGCGGCATCCTCGATGACCTGATGGTTGCCAACCTCGGCAACGACGAACTGTTCCTGGTGGTCAACGCCGCGTGCAAGGATCAGGACCTGGCTCACCTGCAAAAACACATCGGCGCTCAGTGCACCATTACGGCGCTGTTCGAAGAGCGCGCACTGCTGGCATTGCAGGGTCCGGCGGCCGTTACGGTGCTGGCGCGACTGGCGCCTTCCGTTGAAAAAATGACTTTTATGCAGTTCGCCCGTGTGAATCTGTTGGGCGTCGAATGCTTTGTCAGCCGTTCGGGCTACACCGGTGAAGACGGTTTCGAAATCTCGGTACCGGCCGCCGATGCGGAAAAACTCGCGCGCGCCCTGCTCGCTGAACCGGAAGTCCAGGCCATCGGCCTCGGCGCCCGCGATTCGCTGCGCCTGGAAGCCGGCCTGTGCCTCTACGGTCACGACATGAACACCGAGACCACGCCGATCGAAGCGAGCCTGTTATGGGCGATCTCCAAGCCACGTCGCGCTGATGGCGCGCGGGCCGGCGGTTTCCCGGGCGCGGAGAACGTTTTCGCTCAGCAACAAAATGGCGTGGCACGCAAACGCGTCGGTCTGCTGCCGCAGGAGCGCACACCCGTGCGTGAAGGCGCAGAAATCGTCAACGAAGCCGGCGAAATCATCGGCAGCGTGTGCAGCGGCGGTTTCGGTCCGACCTTGGGTGGGCCACTGGCGATGGGTTACCTCGACAGCGCTTATGTCACCCTCAACACCACCGTTTGGGCAATCGTACGTGGGAAAAAGGTGCCAATGCTTGTAAGCAAAATGCCATTTGTTCCACAACGCTACTATCGCGGTTGATTGACTGTTTCTATAAGTAACGCGATTGCGTAATGCGTGCACTAATGTGTCACGCAATCGCCACAAAAAAGTGCATTTTCTAACAATCGATTCGAATATGAACTTTGCTTATAACGTTCGAAAACAATTGAACAAGCGAATCGTCTAAGGCTGCACTAGTGAAAGGATTAACTTGCTCAAGCTCAGTAAAACCGGGGGCTTCGCAGGGCTTGTTTTTTCTCCCGTAGTTGGCGTAGAGTTTCTCCACTGTGTTTGCATGGGTCAGCTTGGAATCGTGACCTGGGCAGTAGCCTACAAGTTAGCTACATCCCGTTCGACGTCTTCTTACTCTCCTGCAACCAGCCCCAGTACTCTTTCATGAGAAAGAGACTGTCATCAATTTTTGCGTCAAAGGAAATAAGAAATGTCCACACGTCAGAGCGGTACCGTCAAGTGGTTTAACGACGAGAAAGGTTTTGGTTTTATCACTCCAGAAAGCGGTCCGGATCTGTTCGTGCATTTCCGCGCCATTCAGGGCAACGGCTTCAAAAGCCTGAAAGAAGGCCAGAAAGTGACTTTCGTTGCTGTGCAAGGCCAGAAAGGCATGCAGGCTGACGAAGTACAAGCAGAAGCCTGATTTCTGTTACGAAAAAGCCCCTGATATTGATATCAGGGGCTTTTTTGTGCGCGCGAATCCGTAAAATGGCGCTTCATTCTGCGTCCAGAGGCTGCCATGTCGAAAAACCTGCTCACGCCCCAAGGGGAGTTCCCTCCGGTAGGCCTTGGCCGTCGTCTGGCTGCAATGTTCTACGACTTTCTGCTGTGCACCGCTCTCCTGATCGTCACCGGATTCATTTACAAGTTGATCCAGGCAGCGATCATTGGCGAAGAGCGCCTGCGGGTGATGACCGATGCCGGGCAACTGGACGGTGATCCCTTGTACTCCACCGTGCTGGTGTTGGTGCTGTTCGGATTCTTCGCCAAGTTCTGGACCCATGGCGGGCAGACACTGGGCATGCAGGTGTGGGGCATTCGCGTACAGAACGCCAATGGCACGGCAATCAGCCTGTGGCAGGCGCTGTTGCGGTTTATGGTGTCGATTGCGTCCTGGGCGTGCGCAGGGCTGGGATTCTTCTGGTCGCTGTATGACAAGCAGAAGCGCACGTGGCATGACATCTACTCCGATACCCGCCTCGTCCGGGTCCCGAAGAAGACCAAATAATTTCCAGACGCCAAAAACCACTGTAGGAGTAAGCCTGCTCGCGATAGCGGTGTATCAGTCAACATAATTGTTATCTGACACACCGCTATCGCGAGCAGGCTCACTCCTACAGGTTTATTTGTTGCCTGAAAGACCTTAGGCGTTACCGGCCAGCTTCATACGTGCGGCCTGGGTGAAATCCAGCATCCGCTTGAGCGGCCGGATCGCCTGCGGAATCAACGCCGGATCAACAAAGATCTCGTTCGTCCCCTCCTTCAAGCTCTTCAGCGTGCGCTCGAGGGTGTTCATGGCCATCCACGGGCAATGTGCGCAACTGCGGCAGGCTGCGCCGTTACCGGCGGTTGGCGCTTCGATAAAGACCTTGTCCGGGCACAACTGCTGCATCTTGTAGAAGATGCCACGGTCGGTCGCAACGATCAGCGTCTTGTTCGGCAGGCTCTGCGCGGCAGCGATCAACTGGCTGGTGGAACCGACGGCGTCCGCCAGTTCGATCACCGACGTTGGCGACTCCGGGTGCACCAGAATCGCAGCGTCCGGGTACAACGCTTTCATGTCTTCGAGCTGCTTGGACTTGAACTCTTCGTGAACGATGCAGGCACCGTCCCACAGCAGCATGTCGGCGCCGGTCTTGCGCTGAATGTACGTGCCGAGGTGCTTGTCCGGGCCCCAAATGATCGTCTCGCCGTTGTCCATCAGGCTTTCGACGATTTCCAGTGCGCAACTGGATGTCACTACCCAATCAGCCCGAGCCTTCACAGCAGCTGAAGTGTTGGCGTAAACCACCACCGTACGCTCCGGGTGCTGATCACAGAACGCCGAGAACTCGTCGACCGGGCAACCCAGGTCCAGCGAGCAAGTCGCGTCCAGCGTCGGCATCAGCACGCGTTTTTCCGGGTTGAGAATCTTCGCAGTCTCGCCCATGAACTTCACGCCGGCGACCACCACGGTCTTCGCCGGGTGGGCGTTGCCGAAGCGGGCCATTTCCAGCGAGTCAGAGACACAGCCACCGGTTTCTTCGGCCAGAGCCTGAATCACCGGGTCGCAATAAAAGTGGGCCACCAGCACCGCGTCCTGAGCCTTGAGCTCGGCGGCGATGGCAGAACGGTAATAAGCCTCTTCCTCAGCGGTCAGCGGTTTGGGCTGTTTGGCATCGAGGTGAGCTTGAACCAGAAGGCGTTCGGAAATCTGCGTCATGTTCGCAAGACCTGCAGGCGCTTTCGCGCGAAAGTCGAGTATACACCCGGCTCCGGACCGCTTGAGGGTACCGCCGGGAGAGTGAGTATTATCAGGCACGGACAGCATTGAAGCTGCGCAAGGCTACAGAATATCCCGTTGATACAAAAGATGATTCTGACCTGCGTCAGCGCTGCGGGTAGTGAAATAACGCGGAGCGAAATTACAGGCAAAAAAAAACCCGGAAATCCTCACTTTCGTGGGCCTTCCGGATTTTCTAAACCGCCAAATATGGTGGGTCGTGTGGGATTCGAACCTACGACCAATTGGTTAAAAGCCAACTGCTCTACCAACTGAGCTAACGACCCGCTGTGTGGTGGCGCGTATAATACTGATTTTTAAGGACTATTCAACACCTTTTTGAAAATAATCAAAAATAAGGTGTTGGGTCGTCCACACCAGCTGCCGCGAAGCCTTCTGCACGCAGGCGGCAGCTGTCGCATTTACCGCACGCGCGGCCTTCATCGTCGGCCTGATAGCAGGAAACGGTGAGGCCATAATCAACGCCGAGCTTAACGCCCGCCTCGACGATCTGTGCCTTGCTCAGGCTCTGCAACGGCGCCTGAATGCGGAAGCCATTGCCTTCCACGCCAGCCTTGGTCGCCAGATTGGCCATGCGCTCGAACGACTCGATGAACTCCGGACGGCAATCCGGATAGCCCGAGTAATCCACCGCATTAACACCAATGAAGATATCGCGGGCGCCGAGCACTTCCGCCCAACCCAATGCCAGCGACAAGAACACCGTGTTACGCGCCGGCACGTACGTCACCGGAATGCCTTCGCCCAACTCTTCGGGGATGTCGATGCTGGTGTCGGTCAGTGCCGAGCCGCCCATACCATTCAGGTTGAGGCCAATCACCTTGTGCTCGACCACGCCCAAGTCGCGGGCGACGCGGGCAGCGGCGTGCAGTTCGGCGTGGGAGCGCTGGCCGTAGTCGAAGCTCATGGTGTAGCAGCGGTAGCCTTCGGCGCGTGCCATGGCCACGACGGTCGCCGAATCGAGGCCGCCGGACAGCAGGATAACGGCGCGCTTTTCATTAGTCTTCAGTTGTTCAGTCATCTCAGCGCCCCGGCTCGTCGTTCCACAGATATTTATGCAACTGCAATTGCAAGCGCACCGGCAGGTTGTCCGCCACCACCCAGTCCGCCAGATCCCGAGCATTGAGGTCATGGTGACTTGGGGAAAACAGCACTTCACCGGCACGCCGATCGAGACCGTACTGAATCAGTTTGGAGACGGCCCAGTCATAGTCGTCCCGCGAGCAGATAACAAACTTCACCTGATCGTTGGGCGTCAGCAGTTCGATGTTTTCGTAACGGTTGCGATGGGCTTCTTTCGAATCCGGCGTCTTCAGGTCGACAACGCGACTGACGCGCGGATCGACAGCCGAAATGTCGAGTGCGCCACTGGTTTCCAGCGAAACCTCGTAACCGGCATCACATAACTGCTTGAGCAAAGGAATGGCATTCGGCTGCGCCAGCGGTTCACCACCGGTGACACAGACGTAGCGCGGACGAAATCCGGCCACTTGCTCGAGGATATCGTCGAGGGTGCGCACAGTGCCGCCACTGAACGCGTAGGCGCTGTCGCAGTATTGGCAACGCAGTGGGCAACCGGTCAGGCGCACAAAAACCGTGGGCAGCCCGGCAGTCCGCGTTTCCCCCTGCAACGAGTAGAAAACTTCGGTGATTCTCAATGTGTCTTGCATAGTCGCCACGGGCGTAACAGCTAAACAGGCTGTCCGCCTCCGTCAGGCACTTCAGGCAATCCCGCCAACGCGTAGACCGCAAGAAGCGTGTTTCAGAAAAAGGGCGTGAATTCTAACGAAAAAACCCGCGACAAGCGCGGGTTTCTTCCAAACGGGTCAAGCGTGCTTACATGCGTTGCAGATCGCGTTGAGCCAACTGAGCAGCGGAGGTACCCGGATATTGGGCCACCACCTGCTGCAGAATGCCTTTGACCTTGTCGGTATGACCGAGGCGGCGTTCTACATCAGCCAGCTTGTACAGCGAGTCCGGCACTTTGGCGTGCTTGGGATACAGCTGCGAAACCTTGGCGAAAGCCTGACCTGCACCTTGCAGATCGCCTTTGGCCAGATTGACTTCGCCCAACCAGTACTGGGCGTTGCCCGCGTATTGGCTGTTCGGGTATTTGCGCAGGAAAGCGGCAAAAGCCTGGCTGGCCTTGTCGAAATCCTTGGCTTTGATCAGGTCGAAAGCGGCATCGTAATACAGCTTTTCCTTGGCCGGATCACCCGGTTCGCTGCTTGCAGCAGGTGCCTGGGCAGCAGCCCCGGCGCCAGCGGCAGCACCGGCAGCAGCACTTGCATCGCCACCGGCAGAAGAATTCTCAGGAGTCGCGGCAGGTGCAACGCCGGATCCTATGCGCCGATCAAGATCCTGGTATCGCTCCAGGGATTCCTGCTTCATGCGCGCAACCTGATTCTGCAGTTCTTCAATCACACCTTGCTGGCGCGATATCTGATCCTGCATTTGTTGCAGTTGGTTGAACAGCATGCCTTGTGCCGAGGCAGGGGCCGAAGCCGCTCCCCCGGCATAGGCGCCGTTCGTACCGTAACCTGCAGGCGGATAACTGCTCCCGCTATTGTTATAACCGGAGTTGTCATCGACCACAGGAACCGCAGCCCACGCCGCAAGCGGCGCGAGGCTGAGAGCCAGAACAGTTACAGCACGACGGCACGTTCGCATATCGAATTACTTACGCAGTTCGACGCGACGGTTTTGAGCCCAGGACTGCTCGTCGTTGCCGGTAGCAACTGGACGCTCTTCGCCGTAGGAAACCAGTTCCAGCTGAGCTGGGGAAACACCTTGCAGTACCAAGTAGCGCTGAACGGCTTTCGCACGACGCTCGCCCAGTGCCATGTTGTACTCACGAGTACCACGTTCGTCGGTGTTGCCTTCCAGAACAACGCGAGCGCCGTTTGCTTTCAGGTCTTTGGCGTGAACGTCCAGAGCGCGCATGGCTTCTGGCTTCAGGTCCGAGCTGTCGTATTCGAAGTAGAAGGTGGTGATTGCGCGCAGAGCAGCTTCTTCGCTCAGGGAACCGTCAACGGCACCAGTGTTTGCGCCGTAACCAGCGTTTGGATCAACAGCGCCTTCACCGGCGTTGTCGCCGCCTTTGGACGAGCAACCTACAGCTACAGCCATGGCCAGAGCCAGCGCAGCAAATTTACCAAACTTCAGCATTTCCATCGTGAAACTCCTAATGAACCCCAGTGTGTTAAGTAAAACGTGTAGCGCCCGCTCACTTCAGGTAAGGGGACCAGGACGGTTCTCTGACTTCGCCTTGAGCGGTAGGAAGCGGGAGCCTAACGCGTCCATTAATGGACACGAGCATCAAGACTCCCCGGCCCTGTTGGCGGGTGGCGTAGATTACCATGGTGCCGTTGGGCGCAACAGTAGGTGACTCGTCCAGAGTGCTATCAGTGAGGATCTTTACACTCCCTCGCTGCAGATCCTGAGCTGCCACCTTGAAATTGGTGAAGCCATCCTGACGATGGATCATCACCAAAGTCTTTTCATCTGCCGAAAGTTTCGGGTTGGCGTTGTAGTTACCTACAAACGTCACACGCTCGGCACCACCGCCACTGGCGCTGGTTTTATAGATCTGAGGCTTGCCGCCGCGGTCCGAGGTGAAGTAGATGGTCGAACCATCCTTGCCCCAGTACGGTTCGGTGTTAATGCCAGGACCTGCGGTCACACGGGTGATCTGGCGCGAAGCCAGGTTCATCACGTAGATGTCCGGGTTACCGTCCTTCGACAATACAAAGGCCAGGCGATCGCCGTTCGGCGACCAGGCTGGCGCGCCGTTCAGACCTTCGAAGTTGGTGATCTGCTCACGGCGACCGGTGTCGATGTTCTGCATGAAGATGCGTGGACGCTTCTGCTCGAACGATACGTACGCGATGCGCTTGCCATCCGGTGCGAAACGCGGCGACAGGATCGGCTCGCGCGATTGCAGCAGAGTCACGGCGCGGGCACCGTCATAGTCAGAACGTTGCAGGGTGTAACGCGTGTTCTTCTCGGAGAAACGTTCGGCTGTTACGTACAGCAGACGCGTCGAGAACGCGCCTTCGATACCGGTCAGCTTCTGGAAAGACTGGTCAGAGATGAAGTGCGCCATGTCGCGCAGTTGCTCGGTGGTGCCGGAAACACTGCCGTCTGCCACTTTCTGCTCGGTGGCCACGTTGAACAGTGCCCACTGCACCTGCAGGCGACCGCCGGCTGGGGCAATGCTGCCAACCATCATGTATTGAGCACCCACCGCCTTCCAGTCACGGAAGATGATTTCGCTCGGCTGGCTTGGCTGGCTGATCATGTTTTGCTTTGGAATCGGCGAGTAGTAGCCCGAGTTACGCAAATCGTTACCAATGATTTCTGCCATGTCGTCCGGCAGCACGGCACCGCCCTGCATGCCGAACGGTACAACGGCGATCGGGGTAGCCCGATCGCTGCCGCTGGTAACCAGAATGTTCTTTTCATCTGCCATCGCGATCCCTGCCATGCAGCAGATCACGACCAGCATTCCTCGAAGAAGGTTTCTCACAAGGCTAGATCCTCAGGTGTGAATGTCATCTTGAATGAACGATACGGAGCGAAATCGCTCGGCTTCATTCCCTGCATTTCTGTCAAACGTCCAATATTCTTCACTGCCGCGACTGCCGAAGCATCAAACGGACCGTCGCCACTGGACTTGGCCACGCTGACCGAAGTCACCGTACCGTCCGGCAACATGCCGATTTGCAGCACGACCGTCATGCCTTTGCGTGCCGAAGGAGGACGAGCCCAACCTTCTGCCGCTCGCGCACGAATCAGGTCATCGAAACTGCCCGCGACTTCGTCACCCTGCTCATCGGCCAAGGCCTGCTGACGCTGCGGCGTGTCGGAAAGCAAATCGGCCAAGGCCTGAGCCTTTTTGTCTTCGGTCGATTTACGTGCCGCATCCTGCGCTTTCTTCTTCGCAGCATCGGCAGCAGCTTTCTTCTTCGCTTCGTCGGCGATTTTCTTCTTCGCCTCTTCAGCTTCAGCTTTCTTCTTGGCGTCTTCGGCGGCTTTCTTCTTCGCGTCTTCGACGATCTTCTTCTTGGCTTCTTCAGCAGCGGCTTTCTTGGCCTCTTCTTCAGCAGCCTTTTTCGCTTCTTCTTCAGATTTCTTCTTGGCTATATCAGCCAATTGTTTCTCTTCAGCCTTCTTGGCTTCGGCGGTCTTCTTGGCTTCGTCGGCTTTTTTGGCTTCGTCAGCCTTTTTCGCCTCGTCTGCTTTCTTCGACTCGTCGGCCTTCTTGGCTTCCTCGGCTTTTTGAGCCGCTTCTTCTTTCTTTTGTTCCGCAGCGGCCTTGATCTCTTCCTGCTCGACCTTCTTCTGCTCCATCTGCTCGACTTCGGTCTGGCGCGCGGCGGATTTCTTCGCCTCACCCGCAATCTTCTGATTGGTCTGGGTGGTTGCCTGACTTTTCGATTTCAGCTGGTAGAGGGTCGCCTGGACAATCGGTTTGGCCGGCGGCAGCTCTGGTGTAAAGGCAAAACTGACGAACAGCATGCCGAACACCAGCACGTGCAGGACAATTGCCAGAACACTAGGCCAGAAGTAGCTTTCCGAGGCGGACGGCTCTCGCTGTTGCTGCATCAGGGGGCCTCGGTAATCAAACCAACATTACCGACCCCGGCTTTCTGCAACCCGCCCATGGCGCCCATGACGGAACCATAGTCGACGGTCTTGTCACCGCGGATGAAGACCTGGGTACGCTTGCCGCCTTCAGTGCCGGCACGAATGATCTTGGTCACCGCGTCGGTCATTTGCGGCAGGGTCATGGCCCTGTCCTGTTGCTTCTCGGTATCGACTTCGCTGCCAAGGTTCCAGTAGTAGGTCTTGTCAGCCTTGATCGAAATGGTCAGGACCTGAGTGTTGTTGTCCTGCGGCAAGGCTTCGCTGGAAACCTTGGGCAGATCAACTTTCACGCCCTGATTGAGCATCGGCGCGGTCACCATGAAGATGACCAGCAGCACCAACATCACGTCGATGTAAGGCACCACGTTCATCTCGGCGACCGGCTTGCGCTTTTTGCGAGCTCGAGCGATTAAAGCCATTGGAAATTACCTGCTTATTCTTCGCTGGTGTGCACTTTGCGGTGCAGGATCGCCTGGAATTCATCGGCGAAGGTGTAGTAGCGGCCCAGCAAGGTTTCGCTGCGAGCGGCGAAACGGTTGTAAGCGATAACCGCAGGGATCGCCGCGAACAGACCGATCGCAGTGGCGATCAGGGCTTCGGCAATACCCGGGGCCACAGTGGCCAGGGTTGCTTGCTGGGCGCTGGCCAGACCGCGGAAGGAGTTCATGATGCCCCACACCGTACCGAACAGACCGATGTATGGGCTGACCGAACCGACGGTGGCGAGGAACGGCAGGCTTTGCTCCAGTTTCTCTTCTTCGCGGGAAATGGCTACGCGCATAGCACGGGCCACGCCTTCCATGACCGCTTCAGGGTCGACACCTGGCTGCTGACGCAGACGGGAGAACTCTTTGAAGCCAGCGCGGAAGATCTGCTCCACACCCGAATCCGGATCAGGGTTGCTGCCGGCCTGACGGTACAGTTTGGACAGATCGATACCCGACCAGAAGCGCTCTTCGAAGCTCTCCAGGGCGCGTCGACCGGCGCGCAGCAGATTGCTGCGCTGAAAGATCATGATCCATGAGGTCACCGATGCGGCCACCAGGGTCAACATTACCAACTGCACCACGATGCTGGCATTGCTGACCAGGCTCCACATGGAGGAATGGTCGACGACGTTAGCTTCCACGCTTTATCTCCTGCTTTGAGTGTGTACCCGGGCCGACCGCGTCGGCGAAGGCCGCACGCAAGTCTTCGGGAAGGGCCCGGGGTTTCAAACTGTTAGTGCGCACACAGGCCACCAAAAACTGCCCTTCACAGAGCAGCACATTATCCGTCGCCCGCCTGACCTGCTGTTTAAAGCGCAGGCTGACCCGGTTCAATTCGATTACATCAGCGCTTACCAGCAGTTCGTCGTCCAGTCGCGCCGGCGCGTGATAGCGCGCTTCGCTGGAGTGCACGACAAACAACAGGTCCTCCCCGGCAAGCGCAGATTGGGCAAAGCCCAGCTCGCGAAGCCGCTCGGTTCGAGCCCGTTCCATAAACTTGAGGTAATTAACGTAATACACGATGCCGCCCGCATCGGTGTCCTCGTAATAAACGCGACAACGATGTGCGAACGGCTCAAGCCCGTTTTGCGCGCGCATACTCTAGTGCTTACTCCTCAGGTTGCCAATCCGGCCAGGCAACTGTTTTTCATGGTTTCAGAGCTTTACCGCAAAAGTACCGTCCTATGACCGTACAAACCCTGAATAAATCGACAAAAAATGTGTATCAATCGTCCACGGCATCGAGAAACTCGTCTGCAACGGGCATTTCACCCATTCGTGACGGGATGTTTAAACCGAAGTGCAGGTACGCGTGGCGCGTCACCACCCTGCCCCGTGGCGTGCGCATGATGTAACCCTGCTGGATCAGATACGGTTCCAGCACATCCTCAATGGTGTGACGTTCTTCACTGATCGCAGCGGCGAGGCTGTCGATACCGACCGGGCCGCCATCGAACTTCTCGATCATGGTCAGCAGCAGACGCCGGTCCTGATGATCGAAACCATGTTCGTCGACATCCAGCAGGTTCAGCGCCAGATCCGCCACCGCTTTGGTGATATGGCCCTTGGCGCGAACTTCGGCGAAGTCACGCACCCGGCGCAGCAAACGGTTGGCGATTCGCGGCGTGCCACGGGCGCGACGAGCGATCTCGAAAGAACCTTCCGGATCCAGCGGCAGACCGAGAATGGCCGCCGAACGACTGACAATCGTCGCCAGATCAGCCGTGCTGTAGAACTCAAGACGCTGGACGATACCGAAGCGGTCACGCAAAGGATTGGTCAGCATGCCGGCGCGAGTGGTTGCGCCCACCAAAGTGAACGGCGGCAGATCGAGTTTGATCGAACGCGCGGCCGGTCCTTCACCGATCATGATGTCGAGCTGGAAATCTTCCATCGCCGGGTACAGCACTTCCTCAACGATCGGCGACAGACGATGGATTTCGTCGATGAACAGCACGTCATGCGGCTCAAGATTGGTCAACAACGCCGCCAGATCACCCGGACGCTCAAGCACCGGCCCGGAAGTACTCTTGATCGATACGCCCATTTCCTGGGCGATGATGTTGGCCAGCGTGGTCTTGCCCAGACCCGGCGGGCCGAAGATCAGCGTGTGGTCGAGGGATTCGCTACGACCACGGGCAGCCTGAATGAACAGCTCCATCTGCTCGCGCACGGTCGGCTGGCCAATATAGTCGGCCAGACTGACCGGGCGAATGGCCCGGTCCTGGACTTCTTCGCGCTCGCGCGGGCTGTGCGCGGCGGTGATCAGACGATCAGCTTCAATCACTTAAATCATTCCCTTCAGGGCGCGGCGGATCAGGTCTTCACTGCTCAAATTCTTGTCCTTGATGGCGGTAATCGCCTTGCTCGCTTCCTGCGGCTTGTAGCCCAGGGAAATCAGCGCGCTGACCGCATCGTTCTCGGCGGTATTGACCGGCGCGGGGCCGTCCGGCTGATTCGGTACCAGCGCGAACATGGTCGGCGTAGTTTCCCAAGCCTTGAAGCGGTCTTTCAGCTCGACCAGCAGACGCTCGGCAGTTTTCTTGCCGACCCCCGGCACCTTGGTCAATGCCGAGGTGTCCTGAGACTGCACGCAGCGGATCAGTTCGTCGACTTCCAGACTCGACATCAAGGCCAGGGCCAATTTTGGCCCGACACCATTGAGACGGATCAACTCGCGAAAAAAGTCTCGCTCACGCTTGCCGGCAAAACCATAGAGTAACTGCGCGTCTTCGCGTACGACCAAATGGGTGTGCAGGGTCAGCGGTTCACCGACCGACGGCAGACGATAAAGGGTGGTCATGGGCACTTCCAGCTCATACCCGAGGCCGTTTACATCCAGAATCAGGTGCGGTGGCTGTTTCTCAGCCAGGGTGCCGCGCAAGCGTCCAATCACGTTTCAGATCCTTGAGCGTTGGCCAGCCGTGGGCTGGCGACTATCGAAAGGCGAATTTCGCGCCGACGACTCAGGCGCAGGAAATCCTGCTTTCAAGAAAATTGATGCTGATGCTATCAGAGACGCAGGCGCCCGCCACGACTGCGTGCCGTTCCCAAGCCGTGTGGCAGCAGACTGGAACGTGTGTGCGCGTGGCAAATGGCAATGGCCAGGGCGTCCGAGGCATCGATCTGCGGTTTGCTGGTCAGTTTGAGCATGTGCATGACCATCATCTGCACTTGTTCTTTATTGGCGGCGCCGGTGCCGACCACCGCCTGTTTGACCTGAGTGGCCGTGTACTCGGCAATCTCCAGGCTCTCTTCAGCGCCCGCCACGATGGCGGCGCCACGAGCCTGGCCGAGCTTCAGCGCCGAATCGGCGTTTTTTGCCATGAACACCTTTTCGATGCCCATGGTCACCGGACCGTAGGTCTGGATGATTTCGCGTACGCCGCGATAGACGATTTGCAGGCGTTCGTGCAGCTCGCCCGCACCGGTACGGATGCAGCCGGAAGCCACATAGATACAGCCGCCACGCCCGGTATCGCGAACAATCCCGTAACCGGTGATGCGCGAACCGGGGTCGATACCAAGAATTAAAGTCATAACGCCTGCAGATTCGGTAAAAGCACGATTTTCAAATCAACCCATAACAAATGTGGGAGCGGGGCTGGCCTGGGAAGAGGGTTTCCTACCCGCAACCAGGTTGCCTTGAAACCCCCCCCCCCCAGCA